>NZ_JAGAVR010000061.1:0-3921 GCF_017941855.1 Turicibacter sp.
CTTATTATTTATCATATCTCCGCCAAAATGACTCAAACTAATTCAGACAACAATTCTGAAGGAAGTGAAGATATGACGAAACAAGCCAATCATTTAATACATGAAAAATCCCCCTATCTCTTACAGCATGCCTATAATCCTGTCAACTGGTATCCTTGGAATGATGAAGCCTTTACCAAAGCAAAAGAAGAAGACAAACCCATTTTTTTAAGCATCGGGTACTCAACTTGTCATTGGTGTCATGTCATGGAGCATGAATCTTTTGAAGATGAGGACGTTGCCACCTATTTAAATGAACACTTTATCTCGATTAAAGTGGATCGTGAAGAAAGACCCGATATCGATACGGTTTATATGAGTATTTGCCAAGCTTTAACCGGACAAGGGGGATGGCCACTCACCATTTTCATGACACCGACTCAACAAGCTTTTTATGCGGGAACTTATTTTCCAAAAACAAGCCGCTATGGCCGACCAGGATTTCTCGATGTTTTAAAAACCATTGACTTCAATTGGAATCATCATCGAGCTAAAGTAACGGACATTACCAAAAAGATTGAATCTCACTTCAAAGACCTAGAAGGAATAGAGACTGAAGGGGATTCTTTATCCATGGCCATTATTCAAAACGGGGTCAATCAGCTAAAGCAAAGCTATGATCCACGATTTGGTGGCTTTGGAACCGCACCAAAATTTCCGACGCCGCACAAACTCATGTTTTTGCTTCGTTATGATGAACAAACAAAGGACAAGCCTGTCCAAGACATGGTGACTCAAACACTCGATCACATGTACAAAGGTGGAATTTTTGATCATCTTGGGTATGGCTTTTCACGTTATTCAACGGATGAAATCTGGCTCGTTCCTCATTTTGAGAAAATGCTATACGATAATGCGCTTCTTATGATTAGTTATACTGAAGCCTATCAAGTGACGCGTGAACCTCGTTACCTAAGTATTGCGATGCAAACCGCAGAGTATGTCTTAACTCAATTAACTAGTCCTGAAGGTGGATTTTATTGTGCAGAAGATGCGGATAGTGAAGGGGAAGAAGGTAAATTCTATGTCTTCACGCCAGCAGAAATCATCCAGATTCTAGGACCTGAAAAGGGACACTGGTTTAATGAGTTTTATAATGTCACAGAAGAGGGGAACTTTGAAGGAAAAAATATCTTAAATCGACTGCATCATAAAAAACTAGAACTAGACATCAAAGAACTAGAGGCCTGCCGTGAAACATTACTCACCTACCGATTAGAACGAACACATCTTCATAAAGACGATAAAATCTTAACCTCTTGGAATGGCTTAATGATTGCCGCCTTTGCTAAACTCTATGGGCAAACACAAAAGATGATTTACTTAGATGCCGCCTCAAAAGCTGTCATCTTTATTAAACAACACCTCTTTGATGAAACACGACTCTTAGCGAGATACCGAGAAGGGGAGAGTCATTTTAAAGCTTATCTTGATGACTATGCCTTCTTGTCATACGGATTAATCGAACTCCATCAAAGTACCGCAGAAGTGGAGTATTTAGAACTAGCGATTCAATTAAACAAAGAGATGTTAGACTTATTCAAAGATGAAGCGGGTGGATTTTATCTAACGGGACATGATGCTGAAACCTTAATGCTAAGACCAAAAGAGTTATATGATGGAGCTATGCCATCTGGTAATTCAGTCGCCGCATACAATCTCATTCGTCTAGCCAAACTCACAGGTGATACCTTATTTGAAACAGAAGCTGAAAAACAAATTCAGTACCTAGCCAAACAAGTGAAGCACTATGAAATGAATCATACCTTCTACTTAATCGCTGCTTTATTCGCGCTAAGTGACACCAAAGAACTCATGATCAGTGTGCCAAAACAAGAACAAATTAAAGAGATTCTCAAACAACTGAATGAAACACCTCACTTTAATACCACCCTTTTATTTAAGACACCTGAAAATCAAACCCAACTCTCAAAACTCGCACCATACACAAAAGACTACCCAATCGTTGATCAACCAACGTACTATCTTTGTTCAAATGGGACTTGTCAGGCCCCAACCTCATCCTTAGAAAGTCTAAAAAACATTCTTTAATCAAAAAGGTGATTTCCAAGTGTTTGGAAATCACCTTTTTAGAAAATGTCTAAAAAGACAAATAAAAAAACAAAAATTTGAAACTCTTGATGGCCAAGAACGAAGAGTTTACAAAATGTTTAAAATTCATATTCCTTCGCCTAGATGGAGAATTAGAAACCTTAATTCTAGCTGACTTAAAGCAATTACAACTTGATGATATTCCTAATTTATAAATCGCAATCAAAGAACATTTTATTTGACAATCTATTAAAATTTGAATTTAATATTCTTGATTCTATAATATAATTGGCAATGAATAAAATGACTTCTCTTGCTTACAATATAATTATACTTCAGGTAAGGAGAACATTGGATGATGTATGGTAGTATATTTGTTAGCACGATAGTTAAAGGTATTTTAATATATATTTTAGCATTATTTCTCAGTAAATTAATTGGCGTTAAGATTATTTCACAAATGAATTTCTTTGATTTTATAGTAGGGATTTCTTTTGGTTCGATAATTGCCAAAATTATAATTGATAAAGATCATGTGGTTTTTTCAGGAATTATAGCATTAATAATCTTTACATTGTTAACGATATCAACTAGTTATTTAAATTTAAAAAGTTATGCAGCCAGAAGAATAATAAATGCTAAAACTTTGATATTAGTTGAGAATGGTCGCATTGTTGATAAAAATATGAGAAAGTTTAGACTTACAATAAATGAACTCATGATGAAGTTAAGAGAAAAGGATGTTTTCGCTTTAGAGGATGTACAATTTGCAATAATGGAGAGTAATGGCCAATTGTCAGTTTTAATAAAAGCTAATAAAAAACCTGTCACGCCAGATGATTTGAATTTAAAGGTCGAGAGCGTTTCTTTAGTAAATGATATTATAATTGATGGAAAACTCATTGATAAGAATCTTGAAATGGCCAATATAAATAAAAAGTGGCCACAATCTGAACTTAAACGGAAGAATATACATAAGATTGAAGATGTTTTTTATGCAGGAATCGACCAAAATAAAAAATTAACTATTTCGGTAAGATATCCGGATGATTTTAATTCTAAAAATAAGTTTAATCTAGAATAAATCTTGAATAAAAAACAAATAGAGCAGTCAATAAAAATATATAGAATGTAATTTCTCCTAAAGCTGACTATTTTCTAACTGTGATTAACAGTAGAAGAAGCATTAGAACTGTTGTCAATTGAATATGCAAATCTAACAAAGATTAATCTCAATATAGCAACTACTTGCTATACTCAGATTAATCTTTTTGTTTTGATTCCATTTTCTATAACAGTTATTGAAAATAATGGACAATTTGCTTTAATCGATGCTGGTGATTGTGATGATGATGCAAAAGTTAAATCATATCTTAAAAATCAAGAGGTTACTGGATTAGAATATTTAATTATTACTCATTTCCATGCAAACCACTTCGGAGATGCTGAAAGCCAAGTCGAAGCAACCCTCACAACTATTGGGGATGTTGATTTATTTAAAGCCGGTCATCATGGTTCAAGTACAAGTAATACAGCTTCTTTATTAAATCGCATTACACCAGAACATGTTGTCATCATGGCAGGAGCCAATAATCAATATGGTCACCCGGATGCCGAAGTCATGGACCGTTTTAAAAACCTAGGAATTCCTGTTTATCGAACGGATGAGCAAGGAACCATTATCGTAACCTTAAGTGAAGAGGGTGTCTCAGTCAATAAAGAACCAGGAAGTTATCAAGCTGGTAAGCAAACTGAAAGTTCAAGTAGCACATCAAATAGCTCATCAGGTAGTTCCTCAAGCAACACCTCATCAACTACATCTTCACCTCA
>NZ_JAGAVR010000062.1:0-31974 GCF_017941855.1 Turicibacter sp.
TATTTGAATAGGTTTCATTTGATAAGTCAAATTAATACTTTGTTCTTCATTCATAAGATTATAAGTTAAAGTAATTTTATCTAATAGCGTATTCATCTGCATAATATAATCACTAATCTCTATCTTATTTTGAATCAAACTTAAATAATAGGATAATAATGAACCTTTTTTAGGAGATAAATGGAACAATAAATCTTCACGATTAGAAAGTGTTAGGTAGTCATAATGACTCTTACCTATTTTTTTTCCTTCCGTCTCCCAACTTAATTCTTCTTGATTTAAATCTTCTATTTGTTTTTCCGTATACCGATGCCCCAAAACTGACCATTCAATGACTTGTTGAATATAATATTGGACTTTCAAATTAAGACCTGTAACTTGCAAAAATGAATGATGTCGATAATAGACAGGCTTCATTAAAGGGTGAAAAAAAAGACTATCTTTCATATAACTACCACCTTATTACATCCAACAATATCTTCTTGATGATGTTTAGTTCCAATAATTAAAGCCATCTCCTCAAATTGCTTTTCGGTCACCATTAATAATCTAATATGCCCAAGTTCTGGTGCACAACTTTGTATAATACGATAATACTTTTTAGCATGATCTCGATTCGGACAGGTTCTCACATAAACCGAATATTGTAACATTTCAAAACCATTGGAAATTAGATTTTTTCTAAACTGACGATAGGCCCTTTTTTCTGTAGCTGTCTCAGTTGGTAAATCAAAAAAACACATCACTCTCATCACATCATACCTCATACTAGGACCTCAAAATCTTCTAAAGAAGGATTTATGATTTTATCAAATTCTCCCGTTTCAACAACCGTAATAAAATCTATTACAAATTTCTCTACAATACTTTGTAGCGTATATTGTCCCCCTTTATACCGACAACGTTTGTTCATTAATCCAATTAATTCTCTTCGATGTTCTACCTTAAAATATCGTTCTTCTTTAAGAGTTTGATAAACAAAACAATCTACAAAAGGACGAAATGGTTCCATTAAATCATCAACTAAATTAAATTGATTAAATTCATTTCGATGAAAAATACCTAACATTGGTGAAAGTCCATAACCCACTACACATCGTGCAAGATGAGCCCGAAGAATAGAATAACCATAATTTAACCCTGCGTTAACAATGTGTTCTTCATTATTTCGACTAAAATCTTTTCCAAATAATTCATTAAAGTAAACTTTTGCAGCATGACCTTCGCGATTAGTTCGATCATACTCTTCTAGTTGATTATAATACTTATTCAACTTTTCAAGTGATTGTTGGCTTTTTTCAAAATTTCTTAGTATTTTATACTGATTTTCAATCTTATATGAGATTAATTTCCTCCAAATTTCTCCTTTAGTCCCCTCATCTAATAAAATCTGCTTTTGAATCATTTTACTTGCGCGTGAATGACCATTAAATGCAGTGAAAATTCCATTTGGGTGATGTGTTTCATCACAATTAATTAAAGTAATATTATTCTTACTAAGCGAATTCAATAATCTCGTAGAAATAGTTGCACCTTGTCCATCTACCACAATAATTCCAATGTCCGATAAAGGAATTATAAATACTCGACCATCCTTTTCAATAACTACACTATCTAATTTCAACCGTAATGATTCTCCATCTTCTACTAAGACTGTTCGCCAACTCAATTTTTATTCCCCCATTTTCTATTTTTGAGTATAAAAAAAGCCCCAAATGGGGCTGATTTCGGCATAAAGCCTTATCTTAGTAGATCCTAAGAATTTTAGCTACTGTGCAAATGTACCCTTTACATTTACAAATTTATTATACAACAAAATCCATAATTTTACAATAACTATTTGAAAGTTAATTTAAGTTTTTCGAAATTAATAATATGTTGATATCCTAAAACATCAACAGATACTTTTTGTATACATTCAATATCTTTTCTAATAGTTTTTAATCCTTGAGCCTGTTTATCAAATTTTGCTTTATCAATCGGTTTTACCTCAACCATATTTTTACTACTTAAATTTCTAGATAAAAAACGATATTGTTGCAGTACATTCTCTTCATCTTGCCACTGAATAAAGTCATTTTTATACAATGAGAAACAAAAACTATATTCTTGAGGCTCTTGATTATTCTCAATTAAATCCTTAATTTCCTCTATTGTTAAATGAATACCTTCTAATTGTAAAATATGTTGATATTTTTCATATGATATCCCGTATTCCCCCGTTCCCTTTTGGAAACTTAAATCTGCATACTTTAATCCCGCTACAATATAGCGTTGTTCTTTTTTATAATAATATAAATCACTTCTCCAAGGATTTAGTGATTGTAGTACAACTTTTTTAGATTTAGATTGCCCCGGTTGAATTTCAATATGTTGTCCTAAACGGGAATCATAGTATTTTATACTTCTAATTTCTGGCCCATTATTTTTCTTACTATACTTGCGAATAGTCCCATATTCTTTTGCATAATCAGCAAAAGGATTTTTAGAAGTCGGATATGTTTTTATTACTTCTTCTAAAATCTTAAACGTTTCTGGATCATGATGATACATTAAAAATTGAGTTTTATCTTTTTTATAACGATCCATAAAGCGTTTTGCATCATTATCCTGATAAATATCTTTAATCTTAGCGACTACATAGTGTTCTTCACTATCCACATCTATTTTAAATGATTTATCACCTTTTGAATCTTTTACTACCCCTGTTCGAGTAGAATAAATGGTTGCATCCGCTACTTGGCGATTTGGTTTTCGATCCACTTTATATGAATATTTACAATTCGTTAAAACTTGTTCTAATTGAATAAAATATTTAGAAAATGGTTCCTGATAAACTAAGCTATCATAATCTTGATTTAATACTTCACCAGTCTGTTCATCATAAATTACCTTCTCACTTAACACCTGATTTTTAGCTTTCTTCCATAAATTTAAATGCGGTACACTCGCAATAATTAAGGCATCAATTGCATGATGAGAATGACTTTCTTCACGGTTCTTAACTATTTTCCATTTTCGTCGAAGTTGGGCTGTAAATTTTCCACGAACAACTGCTACCTTTGTATGCTCATAATTTTCTTTCATAAATGATTGTAGTGTATTCAAAACCATTTTAGAAGCATAACGAGTATCATTTAAGTTACGATTAATAAATTGTTGTCTAACTTCATATTTATTTAAATCTTCCTCAAATAAAAGATAATCTTCTTTACTACGTGGCATCTCACCTTTTCCATCTATATATAGACTAGTCATAATATAAGATTTATATTGTTTATAATTCCAATCAGAATTAGATTTACGCATAAAATACTTATACGGGGTTGTTTGCCCTTTTTGACGATTTTCAGAAGCATAGCATAGCACCTTATTATTTAAACTATCATCATATGAAATTGATTTTGGAATAATATGATCAATATCAAATAAGTGAGGATTATTAACTAAATCATAAATCGTTATTGTTTTTCCACTATATAGGCAACGTTGTTTTTGTTCATACCATAATCTCAATTTTAAATCTAAATTATTTTGTTGGCGATAAGCTTCTTTTCCAAACGAATATTCTTCCTTAGCTTTTGCAATAGCACTTTTCTTTTGATTTGCATTAGCTTTTTGCATTTTTTCAATTTTTTGTTTTTCTTCTTTTTCATTTGTTTCACGAGGCATCTCTATTACAATTGCATCTAGTGTTCCATATTTTTTTAATATAGCATTTATCACTTTAATACTTTCTCTAATAGAGCCCTTAACAACAGGATTATAAATTTCTTCTAGCAGCAACTCTGTTGGAATATATTTTAAATTTTTAAATCGTTCTGATTTTGATTTAAAAACACCATTTTGTGTAAACAACTGCATTTGATTATAAGAAGTTTGCCATAATTCCTCTTCAATCTCTCGCATAGCTTTAACAGATAAACTATGCCACTTAGAAAATAATGAACCACAAGATTTTCTAAAGCTCGCGATTTCCTCACATAATTCTTCTGATAAAATATTAACCTGTTCTTTCAATTGATTAATGATTTGCATATACTCTGTATTTAAAGTTAACACTTCCGCTATCTTATCACGATCTTCACGTGATACATCATCTAATTGAAAATCTAAAGTCAATAATAAATGATTTCTTAATTTACGATATCCTTCAAAGGAATGAAACTCTGGTTTTTGTTTTGAATCTACTCGATAACCTTTGATATCGTCTTTCTTACAATGAGTTACTTTCATAATAAATTTTATTACATTAACGGATTTTGCACTCATGATTTCATTATAAATCTGTTGTTTTTGTTCAAATGTTAACTTTTCACCTGCTACAGTTAAGTTATTCATATCATTTAAAAAATCAAATAATTGTGCTGTATAGGAAGCTCTTGCTCCTCGCCTTTCATCAGAATAAATACTACATTTTCCAACTAAAATGTCAAATAAGTTAGTCAGATTAGTACCATCTGTACGATAAATTCCATAATCAGTACGCGACTTATCATTCCCTGGTCCTACAAAATACTCACGCTTATCAGTCAAAATAGTGATGTATTCTTTTAAAAAGTCTTCATTTAATTGTGAATAAAACTCCATCTGTTTCCTAATAATTGTCTCAGCCTCAGCTTTATAAGCAGGTGTCGGAAAGATGTTAACTAAATAATCAATTTCTCCACTTAATGATTGGAACTCAATCATTCCTCGTACTTGACCATACGTTTCGTAACGTTGCAATTGAATTTGACAAGGATACAATTCTTTTAATAAATCAATATTTTTTTCTAATGGATTATTACCTTTTAACTCTGATACATCAACATCTTCAAGATATGAAATTCCTCTATGTTTTGCTAGATTGTATAACGCAGCATACAACTCAGGAAGCTCTAATTTTTCATTTAATCCACGTACGCGTAAATGGTACGGAGTAAACTCTTGAATATCTCCTTGTAAAATATCATAATTTTCAAATAAATCTCTTATTCTCTCTAAACGATGAACCTTACGACGATTCAACCGTCGTGCCCCACGATTACTACGACGAGTTTGATTATTATCCGGATTTGCTGATGAAAATAATCTAGCTCCTGCTTCTAGAACTTCTCCACTCTCATTATTAATTAATCCAAACCCCACCGATGCTACCCCAATGTCTAACCCTAATGTATATCCCATCTTCAGCCTCCATTCATAGTAAAAACCTACCTAAGATTGTACCATATTTTAGAAAAATATTTGGTTATTTGCGCAGAATAACATTAATATTTATAAAAATAAATGTATTTCTTTAAATATAAAAGTATCGAAAAAAAAGAGGTGCTATCAACTTAAGATAACACTCCTTTTAATGAATATAAATTATAGCCTATATATTAAAAATCATGAAAATATGAAGAGTATATAACAGATATGTTATTTATTTAAATTTCCTCTGTATTTTCTACGTATATATAAATACCATTAAAGTATTTTTATTTAAAACGTTTTTATTCTGTGTTAGAATTTCATAAAAGAAATCATTTAGGAAGTGATTACCATGTCTAACTCAGAATATAAAATACTAGACCATTTATCTAAAGGAATATTAGTTATTAATAATGAATTTAAAATTATTTATGCGAATCAAGTAGCAGAAGAAATCTTTAATATAAATAAAGATAGCATCCTAGGTGAGTCCTTGCATCATCTAAATTGTCAAAAAGAGCTTTGCTTATTTTGTTTATTAAGTAAGCAAATCAAAGATTTTCCACTCCATTCTCCAATTAAGAAAATTACCATTCCAAATTATTATCAAATACCAGATCAACATTTAATAATAAAAATTATCCGACACGAAAACATATTCTTAGTTGAGGGAAAATCCATTAATTTTTCTAATGATAGAAAAAAAGAGCTATTGACTGAACTGATACAACATTCAAAAGATTATATGTTCTTTAAAGATGAGAATTTAAACTATGTTATCGCGAATCAAAGTTATTTAGACTTTGTCGGTCTTAAGGAGAATGAGCTAATAGGATTAAATGATTGGGATTTAGTGCGTAAGGGAATTCTTTCTGAAGAATTATATTATCAATGTAAATGTGGAGATAATGATACTTTATTACACGGTTCTTACTCAGGCGTTGAAGTATTTTTAGGACGCTCTTATCAGGTACTAAAACAAAAGGTAAATCAAGGTGTGTTATGTGTAGCCAAGGATATAACAGAAATAATCAATATGACTAAATTATCAGTAGAAGATTCCTTAACTCAAATGTATAATCGCCGAAAATTTAATACCGTTTATAATAATATCTTTGAAGATTCTAAATATAATTACTATTTAGTATTAATAGAATTCAGTAATCTTGATTTAATTAATACTTTATATGGCTATCAACAAGGTGACGAATATTTAAAAATATTATCAAAAATCCTTTTAAATTATTCAGAAGAGCTATTTTTCAGATTAGATGGAAGTATCTTTTGTTCTCTTACGGATAAAAATCAAAAAAATCTTGAAAAGTTTATTAGTCATATTTTTTCTGACCTAGATCAAATTAACATCACACCAAAAATAACGATTAATGTCGGTGCCTGTCAAATAGATAGAACAACTTCAAAGGAAATTAATTATAATAAAGCTTCTCATTTTTTAAATGAATCTAAAAAAATAGGACAAAATCAATGTATCATTGACGGCGAATTATATCTTAAGAAATAAAATTGAATCAAAATAAAGACCTACATTTAATTATCTCTAATTAAGTGTAGGCCTTTTTATTAAACTTATTACATCAATCATATTATTTTTGTTTTCCTTCTTTATTAAATAATTGTTTAACTCTAATCTCTGTTACAGCCATTGAAATTAATACAATCACAACTAACTCCAAAACATTAATCATCACAACCTCAAAAGGACTCAGTAATCGAATATATGAATTTAATATAATCCCAATCACAAGAGCAATTGCCCCCATACTAACTAACATCACACCAAAAACTTTATTCGCAAACTGCCATGATTCTTTTGTTTGTAAAACTGATCTAACTCGATATCCAAACCTTCGTATATCTTGGTCTGACTCTAAAACATTAACCACACCAATTAACATCGAAAGTAATCCAACAATAAACACAGAAAACTCTAGCATAACCCCTACCTCCTTTAAAATCAATATATTTCCATTACATTATACCACGAGAATGGACCTAACCCTTAAATACTTTCAAATTCAAACAAAAAAGCACGCCTTAGCGTGCCTTCACAACCATAAAACCATATGAATCCAAACTTACTGTCTCATCAAATGACAAAATCTGATTTCCATACAACTCATGAACTTCCTTATTTTTTAGCTCAGGGATTAATGGAATCGTTATGTGATAAGGATTATTATTAATAATAAAATAAATACTATGATGTTCATCAAACTTTCTATAAATTAACGTATTTTGATGATGATAAATAAACTCTAAGTTCCCAGAATACTCTTTTCTTAACTCAATACAACGCTTTAAATGCGTAAAATAAGGCATCTCACAAGCAGCGTCAGTCCAAATCATACACTGACGTGAACGAGTATCATTATCCCCCTCAAGTCCCACTTCAGATCCATAAAAAATACACGGAGACCCTATTAACGAATAAAGTAATAAATAAGCGAGCTTGATTTTACCTTCACATCCATCAGCTAAAGTAGCAAGACGTGGTGTATCATGACTATCGAGTAAATTAAACATTACGTCATTCACATTAGCAGGATATCGATAAAGTGCCTCAACAATTGTATCAACAAAACCTTGATCATCGATATGATTGGTCGCCACAAACTCTAAAATAGCTTTCGTTAATGGATAATTCATTACCGCATCAAATTGATCGCCTAAAAGCCAGGCATAAGAATCATGCCAAGTCTCTCCTACAATATATAAATCGGGATTCGCCTCTTTAACAGCCTTTCTAAAATCACGCCAAAATTCATGAGAAATCTCATTGGCAACATCAAGTCGCCAAGCATCAATCCCAAACTCCTTAATCCAATACAATGCGATATCAATTAAATATTGTTTTGCCTCTTTATGATTTGTATTAATCTTTGGCATATACGGTGTGAAGCTAAAAGTTTCGTACGTTCCGATAATCGGAGCCCCCTCCTCATCAACAACTGGAAACTCATGAATGAAGAACCAGTCTTTGTATACTGACTGCTCACCATTTTTCACAACATCTTGCCACTGAGGTGAATGATATCCCATATGATTAAACACTGCATCAAGCATCACTTTCATTCCACGCTGATGAGCTTCATTTACTAACGTTTTAAAAATAGCATCATCTCCAAAATGAGGATCAATTTTATAATAATCCACCGTATCATACTTATGAGTAGACGGTGATTCAAAAATCGGAGTTAAATAAAGTCCATTAATTCCAAGCTCTTGCAGATAATCCAACTTATCCACAATTCCTTGCAAGTCACCACCATAAAAAGAATCAATCGTCACTTCCCCCTCTCCCCAAGGAAGAACATTCTCAGGACTAATTGAATCATCTCCATTTGCAAAACGTTCAGGAAAAATTTGATACCACATCGTATCACGTACCCAATCTGGTGCCTTAAATACGTCTTCAGCATTTAAATACGGAAATGCAAAATAACTATTAACATCCTTCTTAATTACTTCATCCTCAACACTAAAAAATCCACGCTCAATAAATAATAATTCTTCTATCCCATCATTTAAAATAAATCCATATTTAAAACGACGATACGTTGGCTTGATTTCAATAAACCAGTAATCAAACTCTGATGTTGAATGTTGTTTTATCATCGGCGTTGATTTTAAGCACCATTCATATTCACCTTTCTCATTAGGTTGCCAATCATATGGATCATTTCCAAGTAACTTGACTGACTTTATATCATTTTTAGCACTTCTTAAACGGATATGAAGCGTTTCTTTGTCATATGCATACGCATACGCACTTTTTGCACGGTGGTAAATTGCTTGTTTAATCATTTTTAGCTGCCCCCTTCTTACTTCTTCATTATACAAAAAAGAGTCCTCATATTCATCGTACTGCCAATGAGAAATGAAGGGCTAAAATTTATATTAAAGACCTTTTAAAAGTAAGACTTTCTCACAAATGATTCTCACCAGTTAATAAATAAGCGTCTTTATACATCCGATTTCGTACATAAAACTTTATAACTGATTCATATAAACATTCATCATACAATAAGTTAGACATTCCCTGTTCCTTATATTTCGTAATTAAATCTTGAAGTTCATCAAGCTGTGACTTATCCCCATTTTCACAAAGCGTTAAGATTTGTGAGGTAATTGTATCCTCAATCACCAAAGGCTCATCCGACTGATTCAATCGATTTAACATAAAAGTCTGACCCTCCTGTGCCTCCTTCAAAAACTCCAAACGATTCAACTTCTTCATATAAGTCACAGAGCGCTCATACTGTCTAAGTGCGCGCTCAGTACTCCCTACCTTATAACAAAGTACCGCCTTAAAATGATAAAAGCCAATCAACCCAATTAAATTTCCCTCATCCAAATAAGTTTGATACGACTTTTCAGCAAATTCAAATGCTTCATAGTAACTCGACAACTTATAATAAGCCATCGCCAAATACAAAAGAGAATGCCCTGTTGTTTCATAATTAGTAGACTTTAATAACAAATCGCGTGCTAAGGTCGCATCGCGATAATAAAGCAACTGATCTAACCCTAAATAAAAATAATACTTAAATCGTTGATGATTCGTTAATAAATGCTCAATAGATTGAATCATCATCAATACCTCATCAAACTTATCACGCTCAGATGTTGAACAAAACTTCGCAAAATGGACTAAATAATAGTCAACAATCAAAGGAGAATGAATAAACTTATCCTCTTGCTTTACTAATCGTTCAAAAATCTCACCAGACTTCACAAAACCATTTAAATTCAGTTCATCAAAAAACTCATCAATTAACTCTCGACTTTCTCTTAAAAAATTTGAATCGCTATAGTATCTAATATCAAGCTCATCAAACAAAGACTCAATAATATCAAGACTTGGGACAACCTCCCCATTCTCAATCTTACTCAAATAAGAAGGCACACAAATCCCCTGTGCTAAATGTTGCTGACTCATATTTTGACGAATTCGATTTACCTTAATTAATGAACCAAGCAACGTTAAATTCTGCTTCTCTAATAATCCATTTAAATCTCGCATCAGTCATCCCTCAATTTTAATAGTATTAACTCTAGTATACATGATAAACAAAAAAAGAGACTTCATAAACATGAAGTCTCTCATAAATTCTTATTAATCTCTTAATTAGAAGTTTACAACAACATTTTGAGCTTGAAGTCCGCGTTGTCCTTCAGCAGTTTCAAATGTTACTTTTTGTCCTTCTTCAAGACGTTTGAATCCGTCAGCTTTAATTGCTGAGAAGTGAACGAATACGTCGCTTCCGTTTTCTGCAGTGATAAATCCAAATCCTTTTTCTTCGTTAAACCATTTAACTGTACCTTTCATATTGGTACCTCCTAAAATTTTATTTCTGTAATGAAAGTAAAAAAATTCACGTATTATTACAGATTACATTGAGTGGTAGAATATAATCTCTAATAACATGTGAATTTCATGATTTTTAAAAGCTATAGACAACTACTTAACATACTCTTATTATATACCCTCTCATACATAATGTCAACAGTATCCTAAATTTATTATCTTAAAATTTATTTTTTACATTCTCCGAATTAAATAGTATTATTCATCTACATAAAAAAGAGCAATCTGATTAAAATTGCTCTTTTTCTAATTTTTTATACTGATGCAGCTGTTTCACTTGAAGGAGTCACTACTTTTTCTTTTTGTATACGAACTAATTGATTCGCGTAACGTTTATATAAAACAACTAAGATAATAGCACTCAAAATATATGATGCTAAAACAAATGGTGTATTATAACCAACTGAATATACAACTGGATTCATTCCTTCTGGTGCATAGTCTGCGAAGAATACAACACCTGAAATAATATGGCACACTAATCTTGCAATTGAACCGATTCCTGTGGCAAGCCAAATATAAAGACTACGTCGCCCCACTTCAACCGCATTGACCTTACTTGCAAAGAATCCTGCAAATCCTAGTACCGCATATGGTAACGGATAATCAAATAACACTTGAATTGGGTGCATGATATAAGCTCCCGTTAGCAATTGTAACAATCCCATTGTAAATCCACTTAAAAATCCCGCTACCCACCCATAGCGAAATGCAATAACGGCAAGTGGTACTAATGAAATTGAAATTGATCCTCCAAATGGCCAGAACCATCCTGAATAAATGTTAGCTACATAGTCAAGCACGAATGCTAAGGCAACTAAGATACTCATTTCCACTAATTTTTTCGTTTTTGAATTTTGCATAAAAAAATCCTCCCTGTTATAAGGAGGCTTTACGGCTTAATTAAAAGTATAAGAATATAATTTTATTAAAATAGCATTTAATAAAAATTCTGTCTACTTCCCTCCGCTAGTCCTAACTAGTTCAGGTTCAAAGGGTTATGTATCGCTACACTCTCAGCCGTAAGGCACCCCTAGTATCATTAACACTTTTAACTTAACACATATTTCCTATTCGGTCAAATAAAACAACTCGACAAAACTATAACTTATCATACTCTGATAAAATCTTATGATGTGCAGCTACAAGTGGATACTCATGTAAACTTGTAGAACTTATCCACAATCCACTATTTTCTGCCACCTCATCACTCAAGGTAATATCCGTTGTTACTTTAACTGAATAACTTTCCATTTCCCAAATTCGATGTGAAAAAACATGATTAAATGTTCCAATCGCTTGAATGGACTCAACATTTTTACAAACTGGGGATAACTTTTCTAACAAGAACTCAGCAGGTTCTAGCGTCCCATCATATTCAAAACTCATAAACTCATAAAAATTTGCTAGCAGTCCTTTATCCGGTCGCTTATTTACCAAATACTCACCGTATTGGTTTTCAACAATGGCCACTACTAACTTAGTTTTAACTTGAGCATTCGCCTTAGTTTTAACAGGTAATAAATCATCAATCCCTTGTTTAAAAGCCTGGCAATGTTTTTGAACTGGACATTCCAAACACTTAGGAGATTTAGGTGTACAAATTGTCGCTCCAAGCTCCATTAATCCTTGATTAAAGGCACTTGGATCCTCATGACTTATCACGTCAGTCACCACAGATTCAAAAACTTTACGAGTTTTAGGTTTCGCAATATCCTCAAAAATACAACAAACTCGACTCATTACTCGAAAAACATTCCCATCAACCGCAGGAGCCGGGATACCAAAAGCAATACTACTAACAGCCCCCGCTGTATAAGGACCAACGCCTTTTAACTTTAAAATTTCTTCATGAGTCGTTGGAAACCCACCCATCGCTTCAATCATCTTTGCGCTCTCTTGTAAATTACGAGCACGAGAATAATACCCCAATCCTTCCCATGCCTTTAACAATGTTTGCTCATCCGCCTCTGCCAACTCCTTTGTGGTTGGAAAAAGCTTCATAAAACGTTCATAATACGGAATCACTGTAACAACCTGAGTTTGTTGTAGCATAATCTCTGAAACTAAAATACGATACGGATCACGATTAATACGCCAAGGCAAATCACGCTTCACAATATAATACCAATCAATTAAATCCTTTTGAAATTGTTCTATATTTAAATGCTCTATATAATTTTGAGTCATCTTAATCACCTACTTATAATATTAGTCTATCAGATACACTCTGAATTTAAACACAATATACTACAAAATTCGCATTTTAAACAAAGAAAAAGCACCTGGCAGGAAACCGGTGCTTTTTAAATTTTGTAGGAATTAAATGATAAATTGTAGCATTTTTACCCCAACTACAATTACCTTTAATAAAGATTATATCTATTTTCAACACAAAATGCTAGTCTTAATTACTCACAAATACTGACAACAAATGATTTTATCCTGCAAAATTCCATAATTAATACTATAAATTTAAGCATTTAAAAAAAACACACAAATCGTGACCAGCGACTTGCGTGTTTTTTATTTGTTAGCCATCAATCACAAACAAAAAAGAATGACTAATTGAACAACTAACAACTTTCATTAAAAATCTTGAAAAAACAAAAGGGACTATATGATACAAAAAGAGAGATATCGAGGTAAGAAAATGACTCATTCCCCCTAGTAGAGAAAATCTCTTTAAGGGAAAGTGACGCCACATCTCACTTCTCTACATAATATGTATAATTCTTCGTATTTAGACCTTTTTTATGTTTTTTCGTGAAAATTTTTAGATAGCTCTAACTGAGCTATGCGAAGTTTTAATCCATATTATCCTGCGCATTAATGTTTCTCCTTAACTAACAGGAAAGGTAGAAACATTTGATGCAGGGGGATTTTATTAATCTAGCCTCAAAGACCAAATGCTCTATAAAGTTTTATCCACTCTTGTGTTTTTAAAACACGCGGTGGCTAAGCACTTTTAGTCGCATTTAAGCGGTCTTTTCAGCTTTTTATACAATCTAGCTTCGACAACCTGATACTTGAGAAAAATCGGAAGTGCTGACCGGATTTCAAACAATCCTTTTCATCTCTTCCTTGCATTTTTCCAAGTATCAAAACAGTTGTCTCAGCTTTTTATACAATCTAGCTTCGACAACCTGATACTTGAGAAAAATCGGAAGTGCTGAATGGATTTCAAACAATCCTTTTCATCTCTTCCTTGCATTTTTTCAAGTATCAAAACAGTTGTCTCAGCTTTTTATATTACTCGCCTTTTGATAGGATTACGGCATCTTTGTCGTCAAGTTCTGTTAGATATAGTTTAACTACTTCTTTATGAGAAGTCGGGATGTTTTTACCTACATAATCTGCACGAATTGGAAGTTCGCGATGTCCTCGATCGATTAATGTTGCGAGTTGAATATTTTTAGGGCGCCCATATTCTAAAACAGCTTCTAAAGCGGCGCGTACAGTACGTCCTGTATATAAAACATCATCAACTAGAATAACCGTTTTTCCATTTAACATCATTGGAACTGAACTTTGGTTCACAATGACTTCTTTCATTTCGCGTGTAATATCATCGCGATATTTTGTAATATCTAATTCACCAAGTGGCACTTCTACCCCTTCAAAAACTTCGATTAACTTTACTAATCGTTGAGCTAAGTAAGCTCCACGTGTACGGATTCCTATAATAACAACATCATTTAAATTGTCGTTTTTTTCTAAAATTTCATGTGCGATACGTTTTAATGATCGCGTAATCGTATCATGATCAAATAACACTTTTTCCATCAAGAGACCCCTTCCTTCTACTTAGAAACTCTCTCATCACATTTCATAACTTTGTGATAAACGGCCTTTTATCATTAGAATATCATAATATAGTATGTTTTTGAATATTTCAACAAATTATTTAACTTAATATTTAAGAACTTAATATTTAAGAACTTCATGTAACGAAATACGATCAAGTTGAGCTTTTGAGCATCCCATTGCAATAAAGTAGGTAAATAAAATAATGAATAATCCACTTATAGCCTGTATCATCGTAAAATCAGTTGGAATCGCCATTGGAAGACTAGCTGCAATTTGATTCATTATATAATCTATCGTCCCACGAGTGACTGGAATACTAATTAAATAAGCAACAATTACAAATGGTAGATAAATTGTTAAAACCATTTTAGAAACTTCTTTTTTCGTATATCCCATTACCTTTAATATAGAAATTTGTTTTTGATTTTCATCAATTATAAAGTTAGTAATTAAAATCATAATAATACTTCCAAGCACGACTGAGATAATGAGCATGATACTTAAAGAAACTTGAATCATTTCCATTCCAATTTCAATATTACGCTCTAAATCGTTAATTGAAAAAATATAAGAAATATTTTCTTCTGTACTTGGTCTATCCCCAGTCCATTTTCCATTATAATATCCTTCGACTAAGTGTAAATCATCAGCTAATAAGTTCATATCTACATACATCATCGGACCATTATAGTGGTCTACAACATCGACAACCTCATAACTAATCTGTTTATTTTTTGCTTCAAACGTTAGCACATCGCCAATTTCTAAAGAATAGGCCCTTGCGATAAATTCATTAATAATTAAACCTTGTTGAGATTTTCTTGTAATATTTTCACCCGCTGCGTTATATAACGGATTAATAATGTTATAACTATCAATACCATAGACAACAAAAGAAGTTGTGACATCAAACATCACTTCTCCTTCACTATTTTTCATGCTAAGAGGCATTGCATTATACTCAATAAACGGACTTTCTGTAATGCCCAGCGGTTCATTTATTAACTTACTATACTTAACTTGATAATTATAATTAACAGAACCAAATGCTTTATCCACAATATTTTCAACTGACTTAAATACTATAGAAGCGAAAACTAAGAAAATACTCGCTACAAATACGATGATGAATAATGATAAAATTTTCCCCATGTTTCTAAAAGCTAGAGAATATTTAAAACGAGTTTCAAATGATAACGGAGATAATAGCTTCGCTAGAATTTTTGAAGTTCTAGATAATTTTAAATGACTGCTTTCTTTCATTAAATCTAGTGGAGCTTCTCTAAGTAAAAACAATAAAATGATAAAACTTGAGACTGCGACCATTAATATAGGATAAACAATGCCCCCAAGTAAAATTTGGGGCGTAAAATAAGTGCTAATCTTTGGCACAACATAATGCACCATATACGAAGAAGAAATATAACCTGAAACTCCAATACCAAATAAACTTCCAATAACTGTTCCAAATAAAGCGGCAATTAGCGGATACGTTAAATAATTTAAGCTAATTGTTAAACGACTATATCCCATCGCTTTTAAAACACCAATTTGCATACGATCTGCATTAATTCTTTTTTTCAAAATTAAAACGATGACAACCACACACATGACTAAGAGTAATGATGAAAACGTAGCAGAAAGTAATTTATTTCCGATTAACTCGCCAGATACAGTGCTAATACGGACATTTTGATTTTTGCTTAACACGTGAGAAACCCCAGAAATCCCAGCCATCTTTTCTACTTCTTCTTCAACATCCACATCATCATTAAAATAACCACTGTATAAAACCCATTGTTTTTGTGAAAGTGTATCATAGACATCATCTGTGACAACCGCAATGGTTTCACGATCCGCTTCATAAAGCGGATTATCATAACTAAAAACAGGATAAATATAATCTGGTACTGCAATAAATGCTGAAATTTGATATTCAGCATCATTCATTTTAACTGAATCTCCGAGTGCGAGATCATTAGCATCTGCATATTGTTTAAATACTGCAATCTCCGAGCTACTTTCAGGCATTTTACCTGCTACAACATAAGTTGAATTTACCGAATCAGTCTGTTTTACAACTCGATAAGTATAGGTTCCATCATCGGTTTCTTGGACGACATCGCGATAAAATCGGCCTTCAATCGTTGCATTAAATCGCTCACCAAGTGCCGCTACCTTATCCTCATAATAATCAACTAAACTATACTCATACTGTTTCATCATTTCAGATTTACTTAAATTCGCTAATTCAGATACACTAACTCCTTTTTGTGCAATCATCGAACGAATAGCCTGTTCTGTTGGTGAGGAAAGAACAACTAAAAAATCTTCCTGATTTGTTTTTGAGGCATAATCATCTAAAAAATAAGAAACAGATGAGATTGCCGTTTCTAATGAAACATATGTAAAAGAAGACATCATAATGAGAATCATCAATGAAAAAAATTGTAATGGCTTTTGCTGAATCGTCCTTAATACATTTTTAAATATCATTATACCCAACTCACTTCTTTAGCTCGTTTTTTATCTTGATTTTGAGTTACATCAATAATTTCTCCGGAACGCATTCTCACAACTTTATCAGCAATCTCTGCAATTCCTAAATTATGCGTAATTAAGAAAATCGTTGTTTTAAATTCTTCATTAATGCGTTGTAACACTTCAAGAACTGTTTTTCCTGTTTCTTCATCTAAAGCCCCTGTTGGTTCATCACAAAATAAAATAGATGGATTTTTAGCAATTGCTCGTGCGATTGCTACACGTTGTTGTTGTCCACCTGATAATTGATATGGAAATTGTCCGACATACTCCTCTAGCATAACTTCTTTTAAAACTTCATGAACATCTAAATGATTTTGACTAAGTCTTGCCCCAACCTCTACATTCTCAAGAACAGTCATATTTGGCATCAAGTTATACTGTTGAAATACAAATCCCAACTCTTGACGTCTAAAACAAGTCAGTTGTGATGAGGTCATATTTGTAATCTGTTGGCCATTCACCAAAATTTCTCCTTGATTTACCTCATCAAGTCCTCCACTAACATGAAGAAGTGTTGACTTCCCTGATCCTGATGGACCTAAGATCACGACAAATTCTCCCTGTTCTACATTGAGATTTATATTCTTTAATGCATCAGTTTGAATTTCACCAACTTTATAACTTTTTGAAACATCACGAATAGAAATTAACACAATGACTCACCTACCTCAGTTTTAGCATCTTGCATATTAAAAGTATTAGCATAAAAAGGAATTTTATACTTTTAATAGTTTTAATTGTCTTAAAATTCAAATAATAGCAATACAACCACTCTATCCTGATGAAAACCTATAGGTATCCTACTCATTATTGTGCTAAAATGAAAAAGATAAAAAATGAGGTGCTTACATATGTCAATTACGTTAACTACGTTAAATTCAAAATACATTCATACAAACTTAGCCATTCGATATTTAAAAGCGAATGCACCAGCCTTTGATATTAAATTAAAGGAATACACATTAAAAGATACATTAGAAAACATTGCTAACGATTTACTTGCAACAAATCCAAAAATCATCGGATTCAGTGTTTATATTTGGAATGTTGAAAAAACTTTAACCTTAATCAATATGTTAAAAGAAAAAGATCCAACCCTTACAATTTTGATGGGTGGACCTGAAGTTTCATATGATTTTGATGTTTGGTTCTCAAGATGTGCTATCGACTACATCATCTACGGTGAAGGAGAACTATCTTTCCGTGAACTGATGGAAGCATTGCATGGGCAAAGAGATATCACCACAGTACGTGGAATTGTTTATAAAAACTTAGTAACAGGCGAGTTAATCAAAGCAGCGGAAGCTCTAATTTTGGATCCAAAGGAAATCTTATCTCCCTTCTACTTCGAAGAAGATATTCCTCATCTGCCAAATCGAATTCAATATATTGAAACATCACGCGGGTGTCCTTATTCATGCCAATACTGTTTAGCATCAGTTGATAATAAAGTACGCTACTTTGATATCGAAAATGTAAAAAACGAAATTCGTTATCTGATGAAGCATGGTGCTAAAACGTTCAAATTCTTAGATCGTACGTTCAATATTAACAAAACATATGCTCTAAACATCTTCGACTTTATTATTGAAGAACATCTCCCTGGCACTCAATTTCAATTTGAAATTACAGCAGACATCATGCCAACCGAGTTAATCGATTATTTAAATGAACATGCCCCTGAAGGATTATTCCGTTTTGAAATTGGAATTCAATCAACATATGAATTAACAAATAAACTCGTTAAACGTCGTCAAAACTTCGACAAATTAACAACAAATATCCTACGTATTAAACAAGGTGGAAAAATCGTTCTTCACCTCGACTTAATTGCTGGACTTCCCGAAGAACCGTACGATCGATTCGAGCAATCATTCAATGATGTCTTCGCGCTTCGTCCAGAAGAATTACAACTTGGATTCTTAAAAATGCTACGTGGAACAGGACTTCGTAAACAAGCCGATGAATTTGGATACGTTTATGATGAATTCGCCCCATACGAAATGAAACGCAACGATAAACTATCTGAAAGTGATGTTGAGAAAATCCACTTAGCAGAAGAAATTTTAGAGCGTTATTGGAATGCTCATCGTATGGATTACACCATGAAATTCTTAGTAGACAATGACTTCAAGACTTCTCCATTTGACTTCATGTATCGATTTGGAGTGTATTGGAATGAAAGATACCCTTGGATTCGTTATCAACTTAGCGATTTATTTACAAGACTATATGATTTCTTAGAGAGCATCGATTATAACCAAATGCCAACCATACTTTCATACATGAAAGTAGACTATTTAACGAATAGTAAAATTAAACCGAAAATTTGGTGGCAAGATCGCCTACAAAAAGAGGAGCGCCGAGCAATCATTAATCAATTAGCAGAATCATCAGATGAAATGAAAGAATTGTTAAATACACATAAAATTAATTTACCTGATATCTTTAAATATGCTGTTCTAGAACCTGTTTATCTAGATAATCAGTTAAAACCATCAAAAGAATTACACTATTTAATCGTCATCTATTTACCAAATCAAACTACACAATATTATATTGTGAAATAGCGATGAGGAATTTGACTTACTTTGTTAAAATTTTGCATATATTTTACAGTCATTAGTGTTATAATCAATTTTGAATGATATATAAGTTCAATGCGTTTATTTTAAAGGGAGTGCCTAAGGATGTTTATTGTTAAGAAATTAAGGAATTTTATCCATTCAACGCCAACAAGGTTAATTGTAGGATACTATTTCATGTTTACCATAGGATTTGCCTTCTTATTATGGTTACCATTTAGTTTAAATGAAGGTGTCTCATTATCATTTCTAGATGCTTTATTTATTTCAACAAGTGGTCTTAGTAATACAGGGCTATCCCCCGTATCACCAGTTGATACATTTAGTATACCAGGAATTTTAATTCTTGCTCTTAACCTACAAATTGGGGGACTTGGGTTAATGATGATTTCAACTGCTATTTGGTTACTAGCAGGCCATAAAATTTCAACACGGGAAAGAGCCTTAATTATGACTGACCAGAATCAGATTAACTTAAGTGGTGTAGTTAAACTCGTTAAATCCGTTTTAATCTCTTTCTTGGCCATTGAATTAGTTTTTATGCTCATACTTGGAAACTACTATTATTTCGCAGGTTATTATCCAATCTATTGGCAAGCTATGCTTCAAGGATTCTTCACAACTGTATCAGCTATTACAAACTCTGGGTTCGATATAACTGGCTCATCATTAATGCCGTTTCAAAAGGATTATTTCGTTCAAACACTTCACATGTTTTTAATGTTCTTTGGTGCCATGGGATTCCCAGT
Source organism: Turicibacter sp. (assembly GCF_017941855.1). Classification (NCBI taxonomy): domain Bacteria; kingdom Bacillati; phylum Bacillota; class Erysipelotrichia; order Erysipelotrichales; family Turicibacteraceae; genus Turicibacter; species Turicibacter sp. The sequence continues at coordinate 20,256 of NZ_JAGAVR010000062.1, forward strand.
GATTTTAGATATTAAAAAATACTTTCAGTGTCGTAGGACAAAACAGCGTTTTAAATTTTCAATCTACACAAAATTGACGATGGTTACAACGATTATATTATGGGTTGTGGGTATTGTTGGATTCTACCTATTTGAATGGAATCACTTCTTAGCAGACAAAGGTTTAATAGAAGGATTCTTCTATGCAACATTTAACTCATTAACAACACGTAATGCAGGATTTGCAACTGTTGATATGAACGCCTTCTCGACTGCAACACTAACTATGTTCTGTGGTTTAATGTTTGTGGGATCGTCGCCTAACTCATCTGGTGGTGGAATTCGTACCACAACATTTGCCTTAATGGTTCTTGCTATTCTTTCATTCGCACGTGGAAAACAGTATGTCAACATTTATGGACGCGAAATTGAAACTCAAACCGTTTATAAATCATTTATGATTTACATTGTAGCAACATTTATCGTTTCACTCTCTACTCTTTTAATTTGTATGAGTGACCAGTTTCCATTAATGGAAATTTTCTTCGAAGTTTGCTCGGCATTCGGAACAACTGGTCTTTCAATGGGGATCACGGGTAGTCTAACATCATTTGCAAAACTCGTGCTTATTGCCACAATGTTCATCGGTCGTATCGGAATTATTGCGTTCTTAATGATTTTCAGAGCAAATGTGCATCCTGCTAAAGTTAGATACCCAAAAGTTGATATTATAATTGGATAAAACAAATTTGTACATTTTTGTACAATGAAATTGTTTTCATATGTTAAATTAAAGATAGATACTTATTTTAAATAAGTTTCTATCTTTTTATTTTCGAATAAAAGTAATAATAACAGGAGTATAGTTACAGTGCATTTTGTAAGTTGTTTTAACGATAATAGTTTATTATTAAACTATTAGTAATTTATTAACAGGAAAAAACATCCATATCTTTTAACTTTAATCATCTAAGCTATTGAAAATACGGCTTAAAAACATTATGATATTATTAAACATGATAACGTTTTTAAAAACAGGAGGAGGCGTTTCATATAATGGTTCTTGATCGCTCAAAAGATTCTAAACCTTTATATTTACAAATAAAAGATATTCTAAAACATAAGATTATCAACAACGAATATGCAGTCGGAAGTACTATTCCATCGGAAAATGAACTAGAAGAAATATTTGGAGTTAGTCGTATGACTATTCGCCAGGCCGTTAATGAATTAGTAAACGAAGGATTATTAAGAAAAGAGCGCGGACGCGGAAAAGGTACAGTCGTTTTATCAAATGCAATCGCGGACAAATTATCAACAGTTAAAAGTTTTACACAAAAAATGCAAGAACAAGGATACATCTTAAAAAATAAACAAATCAACATTTCATTAGTTACTCCAGACCCTGCCGTTGTCGCAGCCTTCAACATTGAACCAACAGATAAAGTATTACGTTTAAGTCGTATTCGTATGGTTAACAACGATATCATCATGTACAGTATCTCATACGTTCCAGGATTTTTAGATCTACCATTTGACGCTGAACTTTACGGATCACTATACCAATTACTATCAACTCAAAACATCCAAATTTCTCATGCAGAAGAATACATCGAAGCCATGCTTGCAGATGAGGAAATCAGTAGAGAACTTGAAATACCACTTAATGCAGCTGTCTTAAAACGTACACGTATCAGTCAAGACCAATACAACCGTAATGTAGAATATACTACAACATACTACCGATCAGATAAATATAAATACGTAGTAGAATTAACAGTTTGATAATAAAGAAAAGCAATAAGGCGCGTTTTTCACACGCTGAAAATGAAAAAGGCACGAATCAATCATCAGATTGAGCAGTGTCTTTGAATTTTACCAGTGTGTTGCGACTGTTGCTAGACAATAAAGAAAAGCAAAAGAGAGTTCATAACAAACTCTCTTTTTTTTAGTTTAATTAATATCATCTTTTAATTTTCTCTCAACAAAATAAATTGGAACTATTAATCCTATCAAATTAATGATGGCATTAATCAATGACAAATTCTCTGCTGCAATCGGAATTAACAGCTTATCTAAAATAATGATAAATAACAATCCTAATCCTACCTTAAGTCATAATCCACCAAAATAACGCTGAGCAAATACCCAAACCTCCTTAGATGCCATAGAACGCTTAGTACGATACCCATAAACCGAATTAATAGTAGTTGGTGGATGCTTTTTAAAGAAATATCCTACAACAATCATCATCACTGGAATTAACAAATCAGTAACCCAAAAGAAAACTTCCATATCCTCGCTCCTTCTTTAGAATCTAATTACGTACACTCTATTACATAAGATTAACCTACATTTAACATAGTCCTAACTCTTTTAAAACAAGCTTAACACACAAATTGGAATCATAATAATGTCGGATTCACCTTCGCAGATTATACCATAATTTTCCTACAAAAACCTAATCGTATAGCTTTCTTTTTTAGATTCATACTAAGTTTAACTATGTAAAAAGAAGGTGACCAAACTTGGAGGAAAATATAAAATTAAAGGTTATTCCACTCGGTGGCTTAGGTGAAATCGGTAAAAACATGACTGCTATTGAATACGATGATGAAATTATTGTAATTGACTGTGGGATTGCCTTCCCCGATGAAGATATGTACGGAGTAGACTTAATCATTCCAGAAATTAATTATCTACTCGAAAACGAAGACAAAGTTAAAGGGCTCTTCATAACTCATGGTCATGAAGATCATATCGGAGCTATCCCATTCATTCTAAAACAAATTAACATGCCAATTTACGGGACGAAACTTACCTTAGGTTTGGTGGAAAATAAAATAAGAGAACATGGATTACTACAAACAACTAAACTTCACGTCGTCAATCCTCGTGATGTTATTGCATTTAATCATTTATCCATTGAATTTATTCGAACAACTCACAGCATAGCAGACGCCTGTTCCCTTGCAATCCATACCCCAGTAGGAATTCTGTTCCACACTGGAGACTTCAAAGTTGATCATACTCCAATTGACAATCAACCAATGGATTTAGAACGCATTTCAGAACTTGCACAAGCCGGAATTCTACTTTTAATGTCAGATAGCACAAACGTCGAACGCAAAGGATACACCATGTCTGAAAAGGCGATTGGCGATACCTTCATGAAACTATTTGATCGTGCAACAGGTCGCATTATTGTCGCTACTTTCGCTTCAAATATCCACCGCATGCAACAAATCATCGATGCATCCCGTGCATTTAATCGAAAAGTAGCCTTCAGCGGACGTAGTATGGAAAACATCTCTAAAGTAGCAATGGAATTAGGATATCTTCACATAGATGACGATATGTTGATTAATATTAATCAGATTAATACAGTACCAGAAAATGAATTGACCTTAATCGTAACTGGTAGTCAAGGAGAACCAATGGGAGCACTTGCCCGTATTGCCTTCTCTACACATCGTCAACTTAAATTACAACCTAATGACCTATTCATCATCTCGGCTTCACCAATTCCAGGTAACGATAAACTCGTTGGCCGTGTCATTAACCAACTCTATAAAAAAGGTGCGGAAGTCATCTATAAAGACTTAGAATCAGTCCATGTTTCAGGACATGCTTGCCAAGAAGAACTAAAACTTATCCTACGTCTTACCCATCCAAAATTCTTTATGCCGGTTCATGGTGAATATCGTCACCTTGTACACCATAAAAATTTAGCCGTCAGTGTTGGAATTCCAAAAGACCATATCAAAGTCTTAGAAACAGGACAAATTCTTGAATTAACAAATAACTCAGCAAAAATCAATGGCCGCGTACGTACAGGAGCCATTCTTGTCGATGGAATTGGTGTTGGAGATGTCGGAAACATCGTCTTAAGAGACCGCAAAATGCTTGCTGAAGGTGGAATGATTATCATCGTTGCCACTATTGATAAACAATCAAAAGAACTCATTAGTGAGCCATACATTCTAACTCGTGGCTTTGTTTATGTCAAAGAAGCAGAAGAACTAATGAACAATATCAAAGAAATCGCTAAAAATGAGCTTCAAATGCTACTCGAAAACGATACAAACGAAATTATGGTCATGAAAACTCGCGTTAAAAAATCATTAGAACGTTATCTATACGAACAAACAAAAAGAAGACCTAGCATCTTCCCAATCATCATGGAAGTTTAAAAAAAGTATCTGCAATTTTTTGCAGATACTTTTTTCTTTTTATATAATTTTAAATCATTTTTAGAAGTTCTGTGGATAAATCAAAATTTTTATATTTATATCTATAATTTTAAATTATTTCCCAGGATATACTCTTTTTTTATATCATTAACACTTCTTTTCAGATTTAAAATAAGACTTTGTTTACATTTACGATTTGTTGTATTTAAATCATTGATACTGTTAAATAAATAGTAAATATGAAATACTGTGACGAACGAAATTTCGCTCGATCAATTTTGATAATATTTTTGAAATAATTATCTTTAATTATCAAAACTTGTCACTTTCGAAAATTAAGTCATATTGTATCAAAAACTATCGATTCCTCTGATGAGGCATTTCCCCTTTCCCGCCCAAAATAAAAATCTCTCAAAAGAGAGATTTTTAAAAATCCTTATTCACATTCACAAAAATTGCAACAACACTTAAAAAGGCTACTGTTCCAATCACAGTCCATTCAATCCATGACTTAGAGTACTCCAACTTTAAAGATTCTAAATCAACCTGAGCTCCATACGCCCCATTACTTACAATCCAAAACTGAAGATTATGTCGTCCTGGAATCTCATTCGTTTGATAAACGGTTTTTAAGGTATCATAAATATCATATGAAAACACGCCTGTCTTATTCGTTGGATATTGAAGATAATATCCTCGTTGATCACCTTCTACATAAACAAGTAATGACCAAAGTTCATCAACATCTTTAACATTAATTGTAAACTTTGGATTTTTCTCTAAATCTACTTCAAAGTAAGACGTCTGAATTCCGCCACTCCCCTCTTTATTTAAATTTTTAACTACTGCACTACCATCATAATAATTCACTTTTCCTAAAGCATTTAGTCTTGCCTGCCAATGTGTAATCTCTTGTGTTGTAAATGCCGTTTTCCAAGCTCGCTCTTTCATTGGCTGTAACCCTTGATTAAATAAACGAACCTTTTTCACATCTATCTCACCATTAGTCTCAAGCTCTAAAGACACTTCATGCTCACCTAATAAATGATAATTCTTAGGATTTAATTGATGTAAAGCATAATTCAAACTCATTTTAATTCTTCCCGCTTCAGTTGAATTCTCAAAAATATAGAACCGTTCTCCTGTCTCCTTCACCTTTAAGAATAAAGACCAAGGCTCTGTAAAATCAGCAATCTCCATCGCAATCATTGGGACCTGACTAAAATCAAGATTAAATGGCTGACTCTCAATTCCACCTCTGACACGAACCTCGCTATCACCATTAATAAACTCCACGCTACCATCATTAACTGGTGTCCAATTAATCAAATTATTTGGAAGTTCATTCAATAAGTAAGGATTCTCATCTTTTTGAATAAAAATGCGAGCATATGCATAATCCTTAAGTCCACTCGAAGTAATAATCTCAGCTTTCATCAAATGATATCCATTTGCCAACTTACTAACATCCACAACATAAGGTTTCGAGTAATTAACATTTTGAAAGATTGCATTCCCATCCATATAAATATTAATATTAGAAACTGCATCGTCCTCCATTGTTTTAATATCTAGATCAAGCGAATAATTATCAGAAATCGGTTCATATTGAGATAACCCTACAAAATTAACAGCTCCTAATACTTTAGCATTTACACTATTTTCAATCTTACGTTGTTCATCATACTTATTTTCACCTTCAGTTACAGGAACCTCAGCCAAAATTACTGCATCGGTCGCATTTATTGTAATACTAGTCTGATCACTAACATTTTTAGTTATAAACTCTTGCGTCATTACATTATATAAGTTGACCGTTCCCTCTGACTGAATCTTGTATTGTACCTCTTGCTTACTATCATAAGGATTAAACAACAAGTACATAGGCAGATTCTTCTCTTCATCCACGTAATAATCATTTGTATTAAGATCTACCTTCAAGATCCCCTCAACATTCGTTTGTTCAATCATTGCCGCCAACAATCCTAAATAAGCCCCACTTAAAATCGATTGTTTTTGATTTTCTGTCTCATTCATCCGTGAAACTCTATCAAATGGAATCACAGTATTATTAGGATAAAATAAATTCAAACTCTGTGTTAGATGTAAAATATAGCGTCCAACCTCAATTGCATAACGTTGATCATATTTTAGCATCGGAACTAACGCTGTTGCTGCAACAATACTAGCAAATGACTCTGGTGTTCCACCATATTCAGTTCTTGAACCAATTAATCCCGTTCCATATTCCCCATTAAACATCCCGTACTCATGACGATAATCACTTTCAGTAAAGAAAAACTCCATATATTTTGCCGTATCAAAATGACCATTTTCCATTGCATTCAAACGTGCCGATAAATAAGGTAAATATAAATAAACTACCTCATATCCCGGATTTCGCTGAAACTCTTCTAAATATTTCATACACTCGGTGGCTGCTTTCATATATTTACGATCTTCAAAACGCTCATACGCAAAATATTGAATCATCGCAACCCCAGCTGCTGCACCTGGTTCTGTCCATTCTCCATTATCATAAGGAACCTTCTGCTTAAAATCATATCCCGTATAAGCAAAATCAACCATTCCCTGACTTCCACCTAAATCCATCACCACATCGTACCAGTTATCTGCTATGCTTCTCAAAATCTGCTCCGAATCAAGTGTTGCCTCATATCGATCCATCAACATAAAATACAGCATTCCAGGATATACCTGTTCCCAAAATGATAGTTCAAGACTACTACCATTCTCATAATTTAAAAGAATCCCCTCACCATTCTCAACATTATAATAAGACTCCACTAACGGTACAAGTTTACTTAAAAACTCCTCACCAATTTCATCTCTACCAATCAAATTTGCAGACAATAAAGCTCCTATTGCCGTAATAGCCTGAGCCTGATTTATATCCTGTTCATCAGAGGTATAAGTCAAAAAACCTAATGACTCACGTCCTGTATTTCGATAACTACGATCAATATAACCATAGTGATACTCATCAAAATTGAATAGCATCCGATTAAAATCCATTGCAACAGCTCGCCAATCCCGATAAGCATAATTTTCAGGAATAAACGGAATGTCACTCGTAGATTGAATATTTTTATTAACACTTTTCACCTTCTGCTCACTAGCCGAAACATTCATATCTCCAATTACTAGAGTCAGAATCAAACTAATAAACACAATAATGACCATTAAAAATTCCTTCAACTTCATCCCAACCACCTCTACAAAAAATCAAAATCTTACACTTATTATTCACGATATCTTGCTTATTATGTAGAAATTAGGCGATTTGAATGATAGCTAAGATAATAAGAATTAGGTTCTAAAAATCTATAGAGAACCAGAAATATACTTTCTACCAAATAAAAATTTCAAAAACAAGGTTATCCACAATTTAATCCATAAAAAAACAGCCATCTTCAAAAGAAAGATGACTGTTTTAAGCATGTGTGTGTGCTTGTTAAATTAATATTAGAATTCCAATAATCCTAAGAATGATTCAACATCTAATGAAGCTCCACCAACTAAAGCTCCATCGATTTCTGGTTGAGCCATTAAACCAGCAATTGTGCTAGGTTTAACTGATCCACCATATTGGATACGGATTGCATCTGCAGCTTCTTGTCCGTGTTCACGAGCAACAACTTTACGGATGTATCCGATAGTTTCATTAGCTTGCTCATCAGTAGCAGTTAATCCAGTTCCGATAGCCCAGATTGGTTCATAAGCGATAACTGTTTCTTTAACTTGCTCTAATGATAATCCTTCTAAAGCGCGAACGATTTGAGAATCTACAACTTGGTTAGTTGTTCCATTTTCACGTTGCTCTAAAGATTCCCCACAGCAAACGATTGGAACTAATCCATTAGCAAATGCTGCATGAGTTTTTTTGTTAACTGTTTCATCAGTTTCATTGAACATTTCACGACGTTCACTGTGACCTAAAATAACATAAGTTACTCCTAAGTCTTTTAACATACCTGGAGCGATTTCTCCAGTGAAAGCTCCATTAGCTTCAAAGTGCATGTTTTGAGCACCAATACGTAAGTTTTCTCCTTGATGTTCAACTAATGAACGTAAGTATAATGCTGGAGCACAGATAGCAGTTTCTACTTTATCTGAGCTTGGTACTTTATCCGCTACAGCTTTGATGAATTCTAATGCTTCATCATAGTTTTTGTTCATTTTCCAGTTTCCTGCGATGATTGGTTTTCTCACAACGTTCACCTCTATATAAATTTTAAGTTTAAATAGGAACTCACAAAAGGTGAATTCCCTATTTAAAGATTAGTTTTTAAAAATTATTTGCATCCGCATCCACAGCATTTGTTGCTTAATGATGCTACACCTGGTAATTCTTTACCTTCTAAATATTCTAAAGAAGCTCCTCCACCTGTTGAGATGTGAGAGAATTTATCAGCGTATCCTAATTGCATTGCAGCAGCAGCTGAATCTCCACCACCGATGATAGTGATAGCTCCTTCTAAGTTAGCGATAGCTTCACATACTCCGATAGTTCCTTTAGCGAAGTTAGACATTTCGAATACACCCATTGGTCCATTCCATACTACAGTTTTAGCATCTTTTAATACATTAGAGAATAACTCAACAGTAGCAGGTCCAACATCTAATCCCATTTCATCGTCAGCTAATTCATCAACTGAAACAACGCGGAATTCAGTATCGTTAGAGAATTCTTTAGCAGCAACTGTATCGATAGGTAAAACTAATTTGTCTCCACCTTTTTCTAATAAAGCTTTTGCTAATTCTAATTTATCTTCTTCACATAAAGATTTACCGATGTTTTTCCCTTGTGCTTTAAGGAATGTGAACATCATACCTCCACCAACTAATACTTTGTCAGCTTTGTCTAATAAGTTTTCGATAACACCGATTTTATCAGATACTTTTGCTCCACCTAAGATAGCAACCATTGGACGTTGTGGTGCATCAACTGCTCCACCGATAAATTCGATTTCTTTTTCTAATAAGAATCCAGCTACTGCTTCTAAATTAGCAGAGATTCCAACGTTTGATGCATGAGCACGGTGAGCTGTACCGAATGCATCGTTTACGAATACATCTCCTAAAGAAGCCCAGTATTTTCCTAATTCAGCATCGTTTTTAGATTCTTTTTTACCATCTAAATCTTCGAAACGAGTGTTTTCGAACATTAATACTTCACCGTCTTTTAATTCAGCGATGGCAGCTTCTAATTCAGCTCCACGAGTTTGTGGGATGAATTTAACGTCTTGTCCTAATAACTCAGCTAAACGCTCAGCAGCTGGACGTAATGATTTAGACGCTTTATCTTCTTCAGATTTGATTTTCCCTAAGTGAGAGAATAAAATAGCACGTCCACCATTTTCTAAGATGTATTTGATTGTAGGTAATGCAGCTACGATACGATTGTCGTTAGTAATTTTTCCATCTTTCATTGGTACGTTGAAATCAACACGTACAAGGACTTTCTTTCCATTTAACTCAACATCTTTAACAGTTTTTTTGTTCATGTGATGAGTCCTCCTTAAAAAATTTTTTCACAATATTATTTTAACGCTTTTTTACATATAATTCAAACATTACCGTCTGACATCATATTTTTAAAGCGCTTTTAAATGGTAGTGCAACAAATATAAAGATTCTGCGACAGTACGCTGTCTTATTTTTTCGCGATTACCATTAAAAATGTAAGATTTAATAATATTTTTGCCACATACATTAAGTCCGACATAAACTAATCCAACAGGCTTTAACTCTGAACCACCATCTGGTCCTGCAATTCCTGTTACACCTATCGTAACATCAGCACCTGTTAACTCTTTTAAATTATTCGCCATGTCATATGCAATTTCCTCTGAAACTGCTCCATGCTCCATTAAACGATCACGATCAATATGAAGTCGATTCATCTTTGATTCATAACTATACGTCACGATACCCTCTAAGAAAACAGAAGAAACACCCGCTACATTCACAATTTCAGAAGATAGCAATCCACCACTACAACTTTCAGCGGTTGCAATCGTCAACTGCTTTTCTTTTAACAAACGAACCACTTCCGTCGGGAGATCGGTATTCTGATCTCCAATATAGTAATCCGTCATAAGATTTTTAAACTCTTCATCAAACTCACGCAACTCTGTTTCATAACTTTCTGTGGTTGAAACAATATAATCCACATGATCAACCGCACAATAAGGAGCAATATTTAAATGAGGATATTTATCATATAAATATAAAATCATTTCCTCTGCATACGACTCACCAATACCACAAAGGCGATAACTGTTGCTAATTTTACGCTCTTTAATTTCTGTCAAGAAATATGGTGTCACACTTTCATAAAACATTGCCTGAAGCTCAGTTGGAGGTCCTGGCAATAAAAATACAGACTTATTATCTTTTTCTAAAAACAATCCCGGTGCTGTTCCATTATTATTCGTTAAAACAAGCCCTGTTTTAAATTTATAAGCCTGTCTAGCATTATTACTAGGAACCGCTCTATTCGTGCGTTTAAAGTACTCAACAATTCCTTGATAAATCTCTTCATCATACACAAGCGTTTCGTTAAAATACATCGCCACACCATCACGTGATAAATCATCAACTGTTGGTCCAAGACCACCAATTGTCAGCACAATATCCGCATAAGAATAAGCAACGTTAAGTCCTTCCACAATCTCTTCTAATACGTCAGGAACCACTTGTTGGTGAACGATTTTCCCACCTAATTGCTCAACCTCTTTTGCAATAAATGCGCTATTCGTATTAATTGTCTTTCCACAAAGCACTTCATTCCCAATCGCTAAAATCGCAACCTTCATATTTTCACCTCTCATTTTAAAATGACCATCTCTCCTATTTTTATGCACTAATGAAAAAAGCTATCTCCAAAGAGATAGCTTTTTTTACAAAAAAGTTCGCGTTAATTAAAATTATTTAATTAAAGAAGCGAAGTATCCTAAAGTACGGATTAATTGGTTAGTGTAAGACATTTCGTTGTCATACCAAGCAGCAACTTTAACTAATTGCTCTCCGTTAACTTCCATAACTTTTGTTTGAGTAGCATCGAATAATGATCCGTAAGAAATTCCGATTACGTCTGCAGAAACGATTTCATCTTCAGTGTATCCGAATGATTCGTTAGCAGCAGCTTTCATTGCTTCGTTGATTTCAGCAGCAGTTACTTTAGTGTTTAAAGTACATACTAACTCAGTTAATGAACCAGTGATTACTGGAACACGTTGAGCTCCACCGTCTAATTTTCCTTGTAATTCAGGAATTACTAAACCGATAGCTTTAGCAGCTCCAGTTGAGTTAGGAACGATTGATGCAGCAGCTGCACGTCCACGACGTAAGTCACCTTTTCCGTGAGGAGCATCTAATGTATTTTGGTCATTAGTGTAAGCATGGATTGTAGTCATGAATCCTTTTTGTACACCGTATTTATCGTTTAATACTTTAGCCATTGGAGCTAAACAGTTAGTTGTACAAGAAGCTCCTGAGATAACTGTTTCAGTTCCGTCTAA
>NZ_JAGAVR010000063.1:0-24107 GCF_017941855.1 Turicibacter sp.
TTAAAATTAATAATCCAATGACTGTTGGCGCTACTAAAATATATCCCCACATCCACTCATTATGCTTCGCATTTTTTAGTTTAGCGGTACTTTTTACTTTTCTTTTATTTAATGCAATCGCCATATTTTCCCCTCCGCTTTTTTTAGGGGTAACCGTTCAATTGAACAGTTACCCTTTGTTTATTTTTATTCTGCTGCTAAAATAGCATTAATTTGCGTCACTAATTGATGACAAGCATCTGTTACTGATAACTCACCAGCCCATACTTTACGTAAGATTTCCATTTCTACTGTTTCCCATTTTGCTGTGTTTTTAGTGTAAGGTTTAATGTGTCCGTACTCTAACATATCAACTAAGCATTGTGTATCAAAATTATTTTTAGTTGTTGCTTCAACCCAAGCTTGTTGCGCTGCACCGTAAGCCGGAATAGCTGATGCGTACTCACCTTGAATGATGTTTGCTTCTTCTGATCCTAAGAATTCAATGAATTTAATTGCTGCTTCTTTATTTTTCGTATTAGCTGCTACTGAATTTCCTAATCCATTATAAATGGTTGCATTTCCTGCTTTTCCTTGTGGTAATGCTGCTACTGCACAATTTTTTGCTGTATATTCATTTGTAATAAATTCGTTATACATCCAAGAACCGAACATTCCCATTGCAACTTTTCCTGATGTAAATAAGGTTGAATTTCCATTTTCAGCAAATTGTGTTTGAGAAGGTGACACTTTTTCTACTAAACTTAAATTTGCATACCACTCTAAAGCTTCTTGTGTTTCTGGTAATGAATACCCTGATTCTGTTTTATCGTTGATAAGGATATCTCCCCCATTTTGATAAACATAGTTAAATAAATTTTCTTCTGTGTTTAAAGGAGCATTTAATCCATAAACCCCTTTTTCAGAATCAGTTAGGTCGTGAGCAGCACTCAATAAATCATCCCATGTCCAATTTTCATTTGGATATTCAACACCCGCTTCATCAAATAATGTTTTGTTGTACCACAGACCGATTGTTGAAACATCTTTTGGAATGGCAATTTGCGCTCCATCCACATTGTATAAATCAACAACACCTTGAGCAAAATTGTTCATATCGAGTACTTCACTATTTTCAATCACTTCATTTAAATCCATTAACATTCCACTATTTGCATAACGGATATGTTGGCTTGAGTGCATCCAGAATACATCTGGTAACGTTCCCCCAGTAGCCGCAGCTTCAAGTTTTGTCCAATATTGATCCCAAGGAGTTACCTCTACATTAACTGTAATTCCTGGATTTTTTTCTTCAAATGCATCCGCAATGGCCTGCATGCCTGGCTCTTGACCTTTATCCCAAATGGAATAAGTAATTGTCGTTCCTTTTGAGTTTCCTTTCGTTGTATCAGAACCTGATGCTGTCTCATTTCCACACCCTACTAATGTTGTTCCTAAAAGAGCAGTTGCCATTGTCGCCCCAAATAATCTTTTTAAATGTTTTTTCATGCCATTTTCCCCCCATGGATTAATTTTTAAAAGGATTTTTCCTTCTTAGTACTTGAACTTATTCTTGAAATATTTAGTAAACTCTTCTATGTTCTTTATCGCTTAAAACTCGTTGTAAAGGTTTACATAATTATAATATTACACTTTAACAGGTTAAAACATGGTAAAATGTAAGCCCTTTATGTTAAAATGTGAGAAACAAACTTTTATAAGCGTTTTTTTTATAGTAAAATAAAAATTACAAGTCTGAGTTAATCCGAAAATGTAAGGGGGTTATCTTTAGCTTTATTGGAGGGAGAGTATTATATGGGAGAGTGTAACTATTTTCAAGACGAGACTGTCACTTATTTTGAACCATTAAATAAACAATCATTTGATTTGTTTTTATGTTTCTGTGGGATTGAAGCTTGTCCCCCTAGACATTCTTACGATAAGGTACGTTCGCAATATTTGATTCACTATATTTTAGATGGAGAGGGAACCTATAAAGTAAATGACAAAACCTATCATTTAAAAAAGAATCAAGGTTTCTTAATTACACCTGAAACGCAACATTCTTATCAAGCTGATGAACAAAATCCTTGGACTTACATCTGGATTGGTTTTAACGGGGTAAAAGCAGCACACTACTTAAATTACGCTAATCTTAATAAAGAAAATCTCATCTTTGAATGTCAAGATTCTGCTAGCTTATATAACTGTGTGAAGAAAATGTTTGAATTAAATGCAGATACCCCCTCTAATGAACTTGAAATTCAATCCCTTCTCTATCTTTTCTTATCTAAACTCGCTTCTAATAACGCTAATATTGATTTAAAACACCGAAGTAAAGTAGCGGCTGAAGGATACCTAGAGCAATCCATTGAATTTATTAATAACTATTACATGAAACCCATTAAAATTAATGATATTGCCAGCTACATTGGTGTAAACCGTAGTTATTTAACCTCTATCTTCAAACAAAAACTCAATATTTCACCTCAAGAATTTTTAATGAACTTTAGAATGGAAAAGGCAAGTCATCAATTAATGAACAGCAATCAACCCATTAATGAGATTGCTAAATCTGTTGGTTATCCTGATCCCTTTGCTTTCTCAAAAGTCTTTCGAAAAATTTATGGTAAAAGTCCTAAACAATATCGTGAAACAAAATAAAAAAAGAGCCTCGAAGGCTCTTTTTTTATTCTAATATTAATTCTTGCTTGGCCACTGCTTCATGTTTTGCTTTTGATTTTTTCATTAAGAAAATAACCACTAAAATAGTTAATAATTCAGCACATGGAACCGTCATCCAAATTCCACTAATTCCAAAGAACCTTGGGAAAATCATAATTCCCGTTAAAATAAAAATCATTCCACGACAGATTGCCACAATAATTGAAGATAGGGCATCTCCAATTGAGGTAAAATATCCTGAGAATAAAATATTAATTCCATTTAAGAAGAATGTAAAGGCATAAATTTTAGCTCCATGAGTCGCTAACTCTAATACAATCTGATTATCCTTTACAAATAATAACACCATATATTTTCCAAAAAAGAAAATTAAAATAAATAATAAACTTCCCATTACTAAGGCAACCTGACAACATAATTTTAACAGTTGACGGACACGCTCTTGTAATCCTGCCCCATAATTATAAGAAATAACCGGTCCAATTCCAGCAGAAATACCGCACACAATCAAAGAAGCGAATAAAGATAGGTACCCGATGGCTGTAAAAGCAGATACCCCCGCTTCCCCTGCAATACGCATAAAAGCTGTATTAAAAACAAATGTCGAAATAGCTGTTGCCAACGATGAGACCCCCTCCGACGAACCATTATATAAAAGGGCCCCCGTTAATTTCGCATTAAATTTTCCTTTTGTAAAATTTAAAATTGATGATTTCTTGAAGAATGGAATAGCTACAATCAAGAAGGATGCCGTAAATGATAGTCCCGTTGCAATCGGAGCACCAATGATTCCTAAATTTAAAACTTTGATTAAAACATAGTTAAAGATAATATTGGCAATCAGACTGACAATCGAGCTAACTAAATACACATTTGGCATTCCAATACAACGGACAAAAATTCCTAAAATAAATGATAGTCCAATAGATGGTGCAAATAAAGCTAGTATCTTAATATACATTGCCGAATCTGCTAATAGCACATCATTCGCTCCTAAAAACGTCGCGATTTGTTCACTACATGTAAACCCAAAAACTGCAATGACCAATGATAATCCTAGCATAAATAAGCACGCGGACTTAAAAATATCTTGGGCACGTTTCACTTCCCCCTCGCCAAGACTTCGTCCAATATAACTTGCTCCTCCAACTCCAATAATTAAATTCATTCCAATCATAAGTTGCATAAATGGAGCGGCAATATTCACACTTGCCATTGCATTTGTTCCAACAAAGTTTCCAAGGAAAACTCCATCGACCATTGTTTGAATCCCCGCAATTGTTAACGAAAGAATCGCTGGAATCGAAAACTTAATAAAAAGCTTTGAAATCTTTTCAGTTTCTAATATATTATCTCGTATCATGATGTCTCTCCTCCTATACATCTAAAAACTGACTTAAATTCCTTGATTTTGAGCCTGAATCATATTATCATGAATCAATATTATATTTTTGTATTATATTGATTTTTTTGTAAAAATATTGACCTTAAGAGGTAATCATCATGAACAACAAACATATTCAAAACCTTATCAATCTTTTATCCGGAAGCTTAAACGCTCCCATTTATTTTATCGATCCTTCATTAAACCTTATCCTGAAATCAGAAGGTTCATTACTGCTACATTTAACAGATTCATTTGCTGATCCTTACTTTGAAGAAGGAGCACCTCTTCCTAAACTTAAAACACTGAAAAACGATGGACACTTTCTTTGCTTAACGTATTATGAAGAAGAACTTCTGATTGGGACTTTCTTAATAGGTCCTCTCAATTATCATCTGACTTCTTTTACACAAGTCATTCATCAAGGTTGCCTGCTATACTATTTACTTTATCGAAAACACATTGATTTCAATGAAGTCTTAAAAGATAATTTTTTCAAACAACCACTCGTTGATTCGATTGAAGAAAAATTAAAATCTGATTTTACAACACTACGACAAATCGCGGAAGATAACATAACGTTCTTTCCCCTAGCTTATGAAACTCATATTATCAATGCCATTGAATATGGAGATCCTGAACAACTTATTAACGCCGTTGAAAAACTAAGTAGACAACAACCTTTATTAAACCAATTACTAGAAGATCCCCTTCATTCTTCTAAAGTTCTTTATATGACTCTCATTATTTTAGGTGCTCGTGCTTCCATTAGAGCAGGTTTAATCCCAGATGTCGCTCATAAACTGACTGTCTTTTATTTAGATAAAATTGAAAACACCTCTGATATGCAAGAACTTGCAAAACTTCAACTAACCAGCTTACTCGATTTTACGATGCGTGTTCAACAAATTAATACTTTAACCTTCTCACGACCAGTACTTGATGCCATCTTTTTCATTCATAAAAATTTATATGACAATGTTTCACTTGAAAAAGTAGCGACTGAACTACACTTCAATAAAAGTTACTTAGCTCGTTTATTTAAAAAGGAAATGAATGAGACAATCGGTGAATTTATTTTACGGGAAAAAGTAGAAGAAGCAAAGCGACTACTCATGGTTTCTAAACACTCCTTACTCGATATCAGTGTCCTGTTGCACTTCAATGACCAAAGTCATTTTACAAAAGTCTTTAAACAATTCGTCGGACTGACGCCAAAAAAATATCGAGATCAACATCAATTTAAAGGCTAAAAGGCACAATCATATCGACTGTGCCTTTTCTTTTGATTCTTCAATGACTAGCCAGACAAGCTTGCTAATCGCTGTCCCATTATAGCATTTAATGTTATGTTGTGTCGCAATCTCAGTGGCCACCTCTGTCAAATTCGCACAAGTCATAAAAAGTCCCGTCTCTAGGTGAGAACGTGCCATCTTCTCCTTTAATGTTTGAATCGCCGTTTCATCATATTCAATTCCTTCACTTCCATGTAAACAATAAACTAACATACTCCGCCCTGAAGGATCGATTACTTGCAAAACATTCTCCTCACTCACTAACTCTACCCGTTGATATCCAAGTGCTCTTAACAAATCCGCGCAATAATACACAAATTGGACAGCAGACATCTTAAAAAAATTAGACTTAATTAATCTAAATTGAAGCTCGATTTCAGCAAAACGCCGCTGACTATCTACCCAATGTGCCTCAGCCTCCTTAATCGCTAACTCATCTCGATGAATAGACCATAAAACAGCCACTCCAAATAGGGGGCCAATCACAAGTAACCACCAACTTGGTATCACAGCAAAATAATGATAAATTCCTTTGAAGAAATCTTGAAAAATAAAATACGTTATCCATAAAAAACAGCCGGCCATTATCAAAACCATCTGTTTTTGAACACGCTCAGCAGAAGAATTATTCACCATTATCACCACCTTAAATAAGTTTGTTATGGGAATAATTCCACTCTTTTATTCAACTCGATATCTTAAAACTGTTTTCAATTTATCTGGTGTTACTTTTCTAAAATCGGATAAATAAATTTCTCGATGCTTTAACGATACAATAGTTAGATTTTGTTCATTAATAAATGTCTTCATCTTTTCAAAGGTGATCAGTTCATCATCATATGGACCAACATGTAGCATTTGTACCGATAATCCATCTTCTATCTCTTCAAATACCACCTCATCTAGCAGTGGATGAGGCTTCTTCTTTTTCACTTCATTCAATGCTTTTTCAAAAACTTCCGTTGTCACAAACTCCGGTTGGCGAATCATAATCGTATACAACAATTCATCTTTATTAAGTACCTGTGATTGTCTACCTTCCTCCGTTAAATCCCAAACTCCTTCTAATGGATATACCGTATATTCCATGTAGCCAACTGGTGTATATCCTTTTTTCGGCATCATTTTAATAGCGTACGCAATCGAATAAAGCACTCTAATTCGATCACTAAAATCCGCTTGATTTGGATTTCCCTTTCCTTTAATCGTGATAAATGGTTGCTTAGGAATGGTGACCAATGTTGGCTTAGCCTTCGGCATATATAATTCTTTCTCGTGTTTTCGCCATTCATGCTTCATCATTCATTAACTCCTTCTTTATTAAACTTCCCCTACATACCAAACCGTTTCATTTGGCATCGTTAAAATTCCATCAACTGCATATTTCTCAAAAAATTTCTCTAAGGCTTCCATATAATCTTCAAATTTTTCATCACCTTCTATTAAAGAATAAGAGGCTGATCGTGCACGATTAATAAAACTTTCTTTATTAAATACCAAATGATTGGCTACCCTTTTAATTTCATACTGATTTTCAAAAAACTCACAAATCTTTCGTGATTCTAAACCACCACTGAATCCTTTAAAACTAGGGCAAAACATCTGGAAAAGCTCATGATATTTCATAATGACCTCACTGTCTCTAATCCACGAATTCCAAATTAAAATCACTTTTCCCGTCTCTTTTAAAATTCGTTGGCACTCTAACTTAAAAGAATTCGCATCAAACCAATGAAAGGCTTGCCCAACCAAAATAAAATCAACACTTTTATCCATAAGAGTAGTTTGTTCAGCAGTTCCTTTCACTGAAATGAATCCCTCTTGATTACTAAGTAAAGACTCTGCCACCTGTCGCATCTCATCATTTGGTTCAACACAATAGACTATTCCTGCAACCTTCAAAAGATCCTGTGATAACTTACCTGTCCCTGATCCAATATCGGCTATCACCGTCTGTTTATTAACTTCCAAATCACACACCAAATACTCAAATAATCCTTTTGCATAACCCGGTCTTGACAAAGTATAAGCACTTGATTTACCTGTAAATTTATTCATATGATCCACGCAACCTCACTCCTTGTTCTCTTCAATCCATTTCACAATCACATCATATAACTCTTCTTCATGACGTACACAAAAATTCGGCACAACCTCACCCTCAGGCATCTCCCTTTGACGACGATTCAACCAAACCGTCTGCCAACCAGCCATATTCGCTCCCACAATATCACTCTCGAACGTATCCCCAACTAAAAGCGTCTCTTGTGGTATCAAATCCATCTTCTCCTTGACATAATTAAATAAATCAAGATGCGGCTTCGCCACCCCGATATCACCCGATACAAAAACAAACTCCCGCGGGATATACTCCATCACTCTTAGTGCCTCAACCTTATTCCACTGATGATTAGAAGGGCCATTCGTTATAATACCTAGACGAATTTGATTTTCTTGACACAGATTCATAATTCGAATCATTGTTTTAGATAACTCAAGCTTCTTTTGATTTGTTGCGTACAAATCTTGGAACTTTAGTGCCTCCTCATCACTTACCAAAATCTCAAGACTTTCAAATGCCTTTTGAACTCGGTATATATACATCTTCTCCATCGACATCTCACCACGTTGTGTCGCTTCAAAAACCTCATCACTAAAATGGCGGCTTCTCTTATATAGCTCTTCAACTGATATCTCATAACAGCCTTTAAATAATTCATCATATGCTTTTTGAAACGGAATTACTTGATCATATAACGTATCATCCACATCAAAAATAATGGCTCTCATTTACTATCATCTCCTTGCTATTTATGAACATTCTATCACATTACCGAATTAAAATAGCTAGCTCTTATTTAATAAATAAGTTTAACATAAAAGTTTATCCTGTCACAACAAAACAAAAAAACCATTCAGTAATTGAATGGTTTTTTCGTTATTTATTTTTTGATTTCCCATAAAGTGGCTTCTAAATCAACAGAGCTATCAGCAAAGAATTCAATGCCTTGACTCTCCTCTTTCGTAAAGATACGTGTTGTGAAGACTTCCTCTCCATCATTCACAAAAATTTCAACTGATGACTGATCGACAAAAATTTGTAATCTTAACTCATTAGCCTCAAAATGACATTGACGAATTGATCCGTATTCCTCTCCACACATCCTACCTGATTTTTCACGATTTAAGACTAATTTTTTATTTTCTATATCGTAATAGAACACTGTTTCTTCTTGTTCACTTTTGCGTAATTTGACTCCAACTCTTCCTTGGGTTAAGTCCGTAAAACGACATTGTAATTCGTAAGTTATGCCTTCAAATCCCATAAATTTCTTAGATTCAGCATTTAAAGTTGTTTTCACTTCTACGCGATGATGACGTAATTTCTTTAACTCCTCAATCGGTTTTTGAATTAACTTGTTATTCTTTACCGTTAATTCACGTGGTAAGGTTAAACAATGTGCCCAACCTGATTCATCTGTGACACAATCTAGCTCTGGTAGACCAAGCCATCCTACTAGGATACGTCTTCCTTTTGGATCTTCCATCGTTTGAGGTGCATAAAATTCAAATCCACGATCAAGTTCAGTAAACTCTCCATGATTAAAAATTCCGGTTTCAAAATTAATAGGCTCTCCTACTAAATAACCTGATTGGAAGACATTTTGATATTTATCTCCCTCTGGTGCCATTCCTTGTGGAGACATCAGCATAATTCCCTGACCTTCTAATGTGAAATAGTCTGGACATTCCCACATAAATCCACTATTATTTTCAAATGTTGTGTTGATTTCACCTTTATACGTCCACTCTTCTAAATTAGATGATTCGTAATAAACGACTGTTCCTTTATTTCCTTCGTCAGTCATTTTTTCTGCCCCAACAATGCAATAGAATTTATCTTCGATTTTAAATACTTTTGGATCACGGAAATTATCAGTGATTCCTTTTGGCACATTTTTAATGACTGCTTCTGGATACTTTTTAATTTCTCCTGCTTCATTCATGACAGCCAAGCATTGATAAGGATGACGAATCCAATTTTCATCACGCGTATTTCCTGTATACATTAAATATAATAATCCATTATGTTCAATCGCTGTTCCTGAAAATACCCCGTGACTATCAAGTGCACAATCTGGAGACAGGGCAATCCCACGATTCTCCCAGTTCACTAAATCTTTAGAGGCTGTATGATACCAATACTTGACTCCGTGAACAGGTCCAAGTGGGAACCATTGATAAAATAAATGATACTCACCATTATAAAAACTAAATCCATTTGGGTCATTTAATAATCCTGTTGTAGGTTGAATATGAAACGTTTGACGATGAGAACAAGCATCGACTCTATTTTTTAAGTCAGTTATTTCACATTCTGCTACTTCTTCAATTCTTCTATATCTTAATTCACGTGGCCATTCCATAATTTCAACTCTCCTTTTAAAGTAATCGTTTTATTTTTCTCTTCCTAACAGAAACTGCTTTAATCTCAATTGAAATTAAAGCAGTTTAGGTTGTATTTAGTTTTACTCTTTATTTCCCCAGATTTTAGCTAAAACAAAAGTTACGACAAATGTAATAGCAAATCCGATTGCTAATGTAATCATATATTGAATCATTGATTCTGGACGAATCACAATAACCCCTGGTAATCCTGCAGGTCCTGGTGAAACTGATAAAACTTGCATAAATGTTGAATAAGCTGATGCAACAGCTGAACCAATTAAGGCTGCAACAAATGGATATTTTAATTTTAAGTTAACTCCGAATACTGCTGGCTCTGTAATTCCAAGTAAAGCCGAAACCCCAGCAGCTGAAGCTAAACTCTTCATTTTTGCATTTTTCTTCATGATCATCATAACAGCTAAAGCTGCTGCCCCTTGTGCAACGTTAGATGCTGCAACAACAGCAAATGTTGGTGACCCACCAAGTGTTCCAATGTTTGCAAGAATTTGCGTCTCGGCTGTGACTAATGAGTGATGCATTCCTGTGATAACTAATAACGGATAAACAACCCCATAAATAGCTCCTCCAACTGGGCCTAAGCTAAAGAATAACCACATAACAGCTTCTGTTAACCCATCTCCTACAACACGCATAGCAGGTCCAATCACAACGAATGTTAAAGCCGCCGTTACAAGGACTGCCACTAATGGTGTAATAATATTATCAAACATTGGAGGAACGACTTTACGTGTTTTTCTTTCAATTTTAGCTAATACGAATGATGAAACGATAACGGGTAAAACTGTTCCTTGGTAACCTACTTTTGCAATTTGATATCCAAAAATACTCCATGCTGGAACCGTTCCATCTAATAGAGCTTGTCCATAACTATACCCATTTAATAAATCCGGGTGGATCATGATGGCTCCAATAACTGCCCCTAAAACTGGTGTTCCACCAAAAATCTTAGTCGCTGAGAACCCGATTAATACAGGTAAGAAGGTAAAGGCTGCATTAGAGAAAACATTAATCATATCAGCTAAATCAGCAATTTGTGGGTAAGCTTCGATGATAGACTTCCCTTCAATAAATAAACCTTGTGCGGTTAACACATTATTTAATCCCATTAATAATCCGGCTGCAACTAATGCTGGTAAAATTGGAACAAAGACATCAGCTAATGATTTTAAAACGCGTTGGAAAACATTCATTTTTTTCCCTGCTGCTTCTTTTAATTCAGCTTTACTCACTTCTTCTAAGTTAACAATCCCCATAAATTCACGGTAAACTTCATCTACAATTCCTGTTCCTAAAATAATTTGGAATTGTCCACCGTTATTAAAACTCCCCTTAACCAAATCTATATTTTCAATTTCATCCACTTTAATTTTTTGATCGTCTTTAACGACAACTCTTAAACGTGTTGCACAACTTGCGGCACTAATAATATTTTCTTCTCCACCTAAGTGCAATAAGATATTTTGAGCAATAGTATGATACTTTTTGTTACTCATTCTTACTCCTCCTTATTTATGAAACGTTTCATTTTTGCGTTAAAAAAATAATTAAACGATAACCCCTCAAAAATGAAACGTTTCATTTTCTACAGTACTATAATAGAACACTTTTTTGAAAACGTCAACATTTTTTTATCGTTTTCAAAAATAATCAATTTTATGTATTAAAAAAGGATTATTCCTTAAAATAATCCCTTTAGTGTTTTGTTGTACTGCCTTGATGGAACTCTACTGGTAAAATAATTTCTTTTTCTATCGTTTGTTTATTAATTAAAGCATCAATTGATTCAACGGTATGCTTTGCAATTAACTCAATTGGTTGACGAATCGTAGAAATTTCAATCACTGATTTTTTCGAACTCTTAGCCCCATCAAATCCGATGATTTGAACATCTTCAGGCACTGAAAGATGATACTCTTTTAATTTTTCAATGATGAAATAAGCATAGGCATCAGTTACTGTAAAAATCCCATCAATCTTTTTCTGTTGGATTAAATTATCCATTAAAAACTGTTTTAATGTTTCATCAAATTTGTCATGATCCCCAATCATCTCACAAACCTGATAGTCGATTCGATGTTCTTCACAATAATTTATAAATCCTTTTTTACGATTACGAGTTGAATTATCTTTTTTCGACCCCTCCCCAATAAAACAAATCGATTGACATCCGGATTCAATTAACTTTTGAGCAGCTAAATACCCCCCCATTAAGTTATCACTGCTGACATATGTAATTTCCTCATTAAAAAAGCGATCGACGCTGACCATTGGAAGATTGCTTGAAATAAAAGCCTCAATATCACTATACGTAATGGCAATGATTCCATCAACTTGATTCTGTTTAGCCATTGTAATATAATCTAATTCAATTTTGTAATCTCCTTCTGAGTTACATAAAATCATTTTATAATTTAAAGCTCTTAAATTTTTTTCAATATTATAAGCTAATTCACTGAAAAATGGATGCCAAACAGTTGGTAAAATTAAGGCGATTGTATTAGTACGATTCATCTTTAATCCACGAGCATAAATGTTAGGCTCATAATTTAATTCCTTAATCGCTGCCTCTATCGCCATTCTAGTCTTTGGTTTAACTTCAATATTATTAATAAATTTTGAAACAGTTCCAACAGATACCCCTGCTCGTTTAGCAACCTCCTTAATTGTTGACAATAACATCACAACCTTTAAAAAAATTCTCTTTTAATATCATCATTATATCAATTTTTACGTGAGTTGACTACCAAGCATTTGTTCACAATAGATTGTATCTAGCTAACCATTCATCATGACTTTATCGACTGTAAATTGTTATCCAATTTATTTAAATCATTTTACAAAAAAATCTATAAGACAACGCTTTTTTAAACGCGTATCTTATAGATTTGACTACCTTATGGCCATATCACGTTGTTATAAGCTTATCTTCACCTTACAACGCTTTAATATCTGCAACCAATTGTTCAACATACTCTTCTTTGGTCGCCCAGCTTGTACAAAGTCGGACTGCAGAATGCAATTCATCAATTGCCTTCCAATAAGTAAATGAATATTTTTTTGATAGTTTTTCTAAAACATCATTTGGTAAAATTGGGAATTGCTGATTTGTATATGAATCATATAGCAATTCAAATCCTTTTTCAGTAAATGCCTGACGAAGCTGCATCGATAACTTAACAGCATGTAACGACATTTCAAAGTATAAATTATCTTCAAATAACGTTTCAAACTGAAGGCCTAACAATCTTCCTTTAGCTAAAAGTCCACCTCTTTGCTTAATATTATATCTAAACCCTTGCTTATAGGCATCATTTGAAATAACGACAGCTTCACCAAATAATGCCCCAATCTTGGTTCCACCAATATAAAAGACATCACATAAATTTGCTAAATCTGACATCCAAACATCATTTATTTGACTGACCATCCCATATCCTAAACGAGCTCCATCGACGAATAATGGAAGATGATATTCTTTACAAACTCGACTTAAGTTTGTTAATTCTTCTAATGAATAAAGTGTTCCATATTCAGTTGGTTGTGAAATATAAACCATTCCAGGTTGAACTTTATGAACACGGCCAGCATCCTGATGATGTTGATCACAAACAGCTTTTACTTGAGCGGCGGTAATTTTACCATCTTCACTTTCAACCGCTAATACCTTATGCCCCGTCGCTTCAATTGCCCCTGTTTCATGCGTATTAATATGTCCTGAAATAGCTGAGATAACGCCTTGATAAGGTCTTAAAATAGATGAAATAACAATTAAATTTGTTTGTGTTCCCCCTACTAAAAAATGAACATCACAATCGTCTTTTTGACATAAATTTTTAATTAATTGTCGTGCACGATCACAATAAATATCGACCCCATATCCTGGTGTTTGTTCCTCATTTGTTAGAATTAATTTTTCTAAAATACGTGGATGCGCCCCTTCCGCATAATCACTTTCAAATCTTATCATGTCAAAGTACCTCCAAAACCTATTTCCATCAAATCTATCATTTAATACCTTCTTGTCTATTTTGACATATTTCTTTAGGGTTGGTCAAAGATTTTCAAACAATACCAATACTTCCCAATTAAAGCCATATAAAGGCCGATTATCTTGAAGTTAATTTCTTCAAAAATAATCGGCCTTTACTTTTCTTAAATTCTCTTATTCTTAAACGTCGTTAAAGCTAATGCTAAAAAAGCAATGCTTAGT
The DNA here is from genome assembly GCF_017941855.1 of Turicibacter sp. Classification (NCBI taxonomy): domain Bacteria; kingdom Bacillati; phylum Bacillota; class Erysipelotrichia; order Erysipelotrichales; family Turicibacteraceae; genus Turicibacter; species Turicibacter sp. The sequence goes on from NZ_JAGAVR010000063.1 coordinate 14,024, forward strand.
ATAACTGAAATTAAACTAGTAGACATCAGTTGACTGATATCATAATCTTGACTCAACATCGCCACATTCTCAGACACTAACGCAATCGGATTATAATCCTGAAATATTGGAAAAAGATTTAAAACAAATAATCCTGCGACAAAAATTCCCACCATTAAAAGACTTCCATACTGATTGCCAACTAACGTCTGTGCCCACATCAACAACGATAAAATTAGGACTCCAAACAACCATAAGCAACCCACTGACGCCAATAAATGATGGATCTCATCTTGTGAGAAAAAATATGCCGTATACCCGTATGTCACACCGAGTGCCATCAAAAGGGCAAAACTCCATAAAACAAGTGCCACCGTATACTTTGCCAAAATGACCGCATATCGTGTTAACCCTTTTGTCAATACATTAATCAACGTCCCTTTTGATAATTCAGTCGTTAAGGTTCCACTGAATAGGAGAACAAGGACGATTAATCCCATCTGCGTCAGATTCTTAAAAAACTGGCTATATGAATCAATCGCCGTGGGGTCTGGAATCGTAATTGTAATCCCATCCATCGGCATCTGGCTCAGTATTTCAGGCATTAACTTTGCCATCAAAGGACTTAGCATCCCAAAAATAAAGAAAACGAGGAGTAAAATCAGTAACTTATACGTGCGAACCTGCTCTAACAGTTCTTTCTTTACAAAAGCTAAATATCCCCTCATCGAACCACCTCCATAAACAAGCTTTCAAGCGTTGGTTCAAGGATTTCATACTTTAGTAATAATATATTTTGATCTGTCATCCATTTTAATATTTCTTGGGAATCTTGTTTTAAATTATCCACATATATTGTGAGTTCATTTCCTTCTAACTCAACTTTCTTAAACCTCTCAAAATCTTGCATCAAGTGTTTTGCAACCTTTTCTGATTCAAATGTTAATCGAATGGCATCTTGACGATGTTGATTTTTAACGTCTGTGAGTGTTCCACTTAACACAATCTCTCCTTCATGTAAAACAGCTACTTGATCACAAATACGCTCCACATCAGATAAAATATGCGTTGAAAAAATAACCGTCGTTTTCTCTTTTACCTGATGTAAAATATCCAAAATTTCTTTTCGTCCAATCGGATCAAGCGCAGACGTTGGTTCATCACAAATTAAAATTTTCGGTTCATTTAGTAAAGCTTGTGCAATACCAAGTCGTTGCTTCATCCCCCTTGAAAACCCTCCAATTTTACGATTCACATCAGCTAATCCAACCAGTGTCAATAACTCATCTGACTTCGCTTTAATTTGCGCTTTTGACATGCCTGTCATTTCACCGCACAATTTCAAATACTCTCTGGGTGTCATATAAGAATAATACTCTGGGACATCCGGTAAATAGCCAATGAAGCGATTTGTTTTCGTTTCACCATACACGACTTCTTCATCACAGACAAAAATACGTCCCTCGCTAGGATTTAATAACCCTAAAATCATCTTCATCGTTGTTGTTTTTCCAGCCCCATTTTGTCCTAAAAAACCAAAGACACACTGACTTGGAACCGTCAAATTTAACGATTTAATCACCTCGTGACTTCCAAACTGTTTACTGACACCTTCTAAACGAATCATGTCCACTACTCTTCACCTCGACCAATTAAAAAATAAACAACAGGTCCAATAATTTGAATCAATAACACAATCACAATCCACATCACTTTATTTCCAAATCGATAGTTCGGATGCTTTAACACATGAATAAGTGCTGTCATCGCAAGCGCAAACTCTGCAATCACCAGCGGAATTAAAAATGGTAAATACTCTTGAATACTCTCTAAACTCATACGCTCACTCCTAAAGATAAAATTTTAATCGTGCCACTAAATTAATAAATCGCTCTTCTTCATGTAACGGCATAAAAACAGGATTTTTCAAAACACCATCTAACGCACTTTGCTTGATAATCGCTTCATTTCGTGGCGGTTGACCAATTTCATATGCCTTAAACCAGTCCTCCACTAAATTAAAGAAATCATTTCCTTGAATTTTAATTCTTTGAATACTATCTGTCGCTAATTTCGAATATGCGTCTAAATAATCAAGCGCCAGTCCCGCTTCCCCAAGTTGCATATATCCCTGGGCAATCATTAACTGAATCGGAAGAATGAGATAAGGATTCACTTTTTTGATTTCAAATAATTCATCTAACGTTTCAATCTTTTGAATAATATCCTCAAATCGCTTTTGATCAGGTAAACTCAATCCTAGCAACATCGGTAACGTTTGAAAAATTTCCATCAGATGCGAAAAGACACCGACTTGAATCGAAGACTTTGCTTCTTCAATCTGCCCAAGCATCTGATGGGCTTGTGCAATTAATACTTCACTTGAAACTTTCGGTTTCTTCGTATCTTCAAGTAACTCTAACGCAACTGACGGTTGATTCAATAATAAATAACAATACGCCTCTAAATGCAGTGCCTGCTTTGAAAGTTCAACGTCATCTCCCTTTTCTTTAACACGCTCAAATAAAGAACAAGCTAATTCATTTAATCTTGTCGTTTCTTAAACATCGAGGGCTAACATACTGTGATTAATTAAAAGTAATCCCATTTGATGCAACAGTGGAAAACAAGAATAATATTTCTTGATCAACTCCTCACACTCCAAAATCACCTCTTCGAATGGTTTCTTCGCAAAATCTTCACATAGCCTGACATACAATTTTTGAATATCTTCCTTCACCATCTGTGGCTCATATCCGATTAACTCGTCAATACTCATATTAAAATACGCCGCTAAAATCGGTAACAATGTAATATCCGGATAACTTTGGCCTGTCTCCCATTTTGAAATAGCCGCCTTTGAAACCCCAATATATTTCGCTAATTCATCTTGCGTAATCTTCTTCTCTTTTCGCTTTAAAATAATCATTTTTCCAACATTAATTTCCTTCATGTCATCACCTCGCTATTCCTTTAATTTGTCTGTGATACTCTCATTATATGTATTCTTTCCTCATAAAACAATCGAGCCAAAATTAACTTTTGTTTGAATAAATCAACTAATAGGATACTTTATTAGTTCACTTTGTTTCCCATATACCTATTAAGAGGAAAGAGAATGAAACACAAAATCATTTTCTATATTACTGTTTTTATCATCGTCATTGGAATCGAATTTCTTTGATTACGTTCTGAAAAAATCCCAATTAAAAATGAAAGACTTCCACTTCAAGTTGGAATCACTCATCACAAACGATACTGAAAAAGCCGAAAGCATCATTGATGATATCCTTACGATCTTTACAAATACCAAAAAATTAGAAGATGCTGTCTCTATCGGGGGAAACAGAGACTATGAACTTCATCTTTATCACACAAAAACCAAAGAAACATTAGTCAGTGGTAACACCCTTTTAACAGATGACGGGGGGATTTTCACCTCACATCAATCTGGTCCCTTCCTTAAACTAACATTTGCAGACAGCGACTATATCCAAAAATTAATCGACTCAAACTAAATCTCATTTTAATTTAAAAGACATCCAGGTCTAAAGGCCTAGATGTCTTTTCTTTTCAAATCCGTATTTTTTTATAGTTTTTTCTCCCCTGAGCTAATGTTAGTCTACGATTTAAGTCACTTGGCTCAACGTCTGCTTAAATAAACAAATCAATCTCCCATAAACAATTGAGATAAATATAGGCTAGTGCGTCTCCAGTAGTCGGTATCGTTAACTGATTGCAACAAGGACAAAGTGAATCAGCTATTACTTCAACTGATTCTTCCTGTATCATCTTCTCATCATAACATTAAGGTCAAAACTCATATTCCTTCATGATATCCACCTTTTTATTTCCAATTCAGTTTAATAACTGATGTTGCCTCACTTAGTTCAACCTGTAACAGATGATTGTCTATCTCAAAAACTCGTGTTTCTCCATTCACAGTCAGCAATGTGATTAAGCAAGATTCCTCCACATAAAAGGCAAATGCTCCTTCCCCCTTAACCTTAAGCATCATCTCATTTTCACTTTCCACCACTGACTCAATCGCTAAATAACTATTGAATTTATGGACTAATCCGAGTGGTGTCACCATCTCACGTCTAACAGCTCGCGACACATACGCATACTCCCCGTAGTTTAGTACGATTTCTAACTTCCCTAGCGCAACTTCACCTAAATCTGGTGTGAAACAAATATCCCCCGTCACCACTTCTTTAATGATTCTAGCGTCCTTATTTAAATGCACTGCAAATATCGTGGAACCGAACTCTCCATAGTTGTGGGTTTTAAGTAAAATAGTTGAAGTCTTTGCATCGCTTAGATAGCAATCACTTGTCGGTCGAGCTGGTTGATTAAAACGAAGCAACTCATTACCACGAATCATTAATCTTGATAATAAATTTGTGTCCATATTTTTAGGATGATCACAAATATAAATAGGACCTCCTGAAATGGCACGCACCATCGCATGAAACTCTCCTTGAGGGTGATTCGTTTGGAACATATCCCAATCTGGGCAAACAAATGTCGAGGTGAAAATATTATTTAAAGTATTCATATAATAATGTTCAAGTTGAATACCAATCGGTTCTTTAGGGAAGAAATCATCAGAATTTCGCCACCCAATAAACTCAGACGTATTATAAATCACCTCTGTACTATTTGACATACAGTATAATACATCTCCATTTAAATATTCATTTCCCGCTATTTTTAACGCTCGTTGATAACTGCTCATCACAGCCGTTGGATTCTGTTCCTGCTCACAAAGATGCAATAAATTCCCTTGAGAATCGACCTTTACATAGTCAATCCCACACATTTTTAAATAAGCATAGAATTCATCATAAAAGGTTTCACAATCATCCTTGCAAATATAATACGTATGATTCGTGAAATATGTCGCAAACTCCGATTCTTTTACATCCTTATTTTCAATTAGCGTATATTTTTTACCTAGGCGCCCCTCTGGATTAATCCCACCCCAATAACCTTGAAGCGCATGCCAAATCCCAAATACAGAAATCCCATACTCCTCTTTCGCCTTTTGAACCAACGTTTTTAAACCAGATGGAAACTTTTCATTTTCATAAATATCATTCAGATACAACTCATCTTTAACATCCTGCCATCCATCATCTAAAATCATATAATAAGGCTTCACACCACGTTCTTTAAAAACCTCTAATGCCTCCATAACTCCCGCTTCACTGACCTCACGATAAAACACATCCCATGTACACCAACCCAAATAATCATAATACGTTGGAACCGACTTTGTTTCACGCAAATTAAATCCTTCAATCTCACTTGCTAAAATCGTCACAGCTTCCCTAATTCCATCCTCGATTTCTAAACAATCAGAAATAGCCACGCCAATGATAGCTTCATCATTCGTTGAAGGTAAAACAGAGCGGATCACCAAATGATTTACCTCTACAACAAGCTCCCCCAATTGATCCTGATCCACACATGGAATCACCACTAAATAGCGACTTTCCCCTAACTCATTTTCATATTCCCCAATCAAAAACTGTACGCGTGATGGCAACTGTTCAAAGCTCGTCCCATAAAACGGCTTCATCCACCAAAAATCCTTTGCTAAATTTAACCCCATAAAACGAACTAATTCTTCACTATATTCAATAACAACCTGCTCGCTTGCTTTAACAACCTGTCTCTTCATACAAACTCTCCTCTTACACTAAAAGATTGATAACACTCTCATCATAACTGAATAAAAGCGTTTTTAATATGTTTGAATGTTTGTCTTGCTATGTCTAAATGTATGTTTTAAATTTTTCCATAAAAAAGGAGTAACGACCGTTACTCCTTTTTACATTATTTACTTTCTTGCTTAAATGATTGATATCCCATCCAAACAACCCACACATAGGCAAGTGTTTTAGGAATCATTAACATTCCAATTAAACGGAATGTGGTGGCCCATAAGACAACCGGGATATAAAAGGCAAATGATAAAACGATTGCCAGCCACATCCATTTGAACGTTGAGTCTTGATGCGCTTTTGCTTCTTTATAGAATAGATAGATAATCATTAAGCCCATAATCGCAAACGGAATGTTTCGATAAACTCCCCACGAAACGGGGGCATTATAATTTAACCACTCATTTTGAGGTAATAAACATAACACAATACGTACAATCGCTAATGCATAAATCGCAAGTGTTAACCCTTTTGTATTTTGGACGCGATATCGTTTTTGCCAAATATGATAAAGTACTACATAAAAGACAGTCATCGTAATCGACGTCACAAATTTACCAAATCCAAGCGCTGTTGCATTGGCTTCAAGTCCTGTTGTTAACAACGCATAAGAACGTGGGACTAAGTGGAATGCATCCCCGCATCCTAAAATAATGGCCATATAACCAAATAACTTCGTATTCGTTGTCTTTCCTTTACGAACCATCGTCATACCAAGCGTGATGACCGTACATAAATAAACGACATCAAAAGCCGTTTCCATAATAGCTTGCATCAAAATTTCCCCTTTCAACATCTGATTGACAACCTTATCATACCTCACGCACCTGACACCCTTATGAACACCATCTTAAATCCATCTTAACTCTTTAAATTCTGTGGTATAATGAGCTAAAAAATGACCAATTAAAGGAGAAACCTTATGATTTCTAATAAAATTTTAATTGTAGATGATGAAATTGAAATTATTGAACTACTAGAAACCGTCTTAAAACATGAAGGATTTTCCCACATCTTTCATGCCACAACTGGAACTGAAGCCTTATCACTGCTTAAAGCCTTAAATCCAGACCTCGTCCTACTTGACGTCATGCTCCCCGATCTAAGTGGGCACCAACTCATCAAAGAAATCCATCAACATCGTCAAATTCCCGTTCTCTTCATCTCAGCTAAAACAGAAGAATTCGATAGACTACTCGGTTTTGCACTCGGAGCTGATGACTATATTACCAAACCCTTTAGTGCCAAAGAAGTCGCCTTCCGTGTCAAAGCTCGTCTCAAAACGACAACCAAAACCATCCAATTTGGCAACATTGCCATTACAGACGGCATCGTTTCAAAAAATAATGAACCTCTTGACTTAACAGCAAAGGAATACAAACTCCTCATGTACCTTGTCCGTCATGCGAATAAAATCGTCAGCAAAGAACAAATTTGTCATGAAGTCTGGGGAGAGGACTACTTTGAATTTGATAATACCATCTCGGTACATATCCGAAGACTTCGAAAAAAAATCGAAGTCGATCCTTCTAAACCCAAACACATCACAACCATCATCGGACTTGGTTATAAATTTGTCTATAAAGAGGGTTACTAATGAAGAAAAAATTAACCTTACACTTCTTTCTAACCCTATGTATTGCCCTGATTACCTTAGCCATTGTCAATATCGGTCTCGTTACCTTTAGAAGCTATCACTTTAAAGCACACTCAGATGAATATCAATATGGCGAACATTACATCAACCAATTTGTTGAGCAATTTGCGAACTACATCACCGAAGATTTAACGATCACTGAAGAAGGAAAGAAACTTCTTGACGAATCTCACGTCAGTCTTCAAATAATTAACGAACAAAAACAAGAAGTTTATGCTTATCAATTGCCTGATAACATTCCAAGTGTTTATACAAACAAACAACTCATTGATTTGTATCAAACTAATGAATCGAGCACGATCTTTATAAATGATATTCAGTTAAATGAATCACATCTTACCTATTTATTATTTTTTCCACTCGATTTAGTCAGACGTTACACCCTTCACTACAATACTGAAGAGATGATGATGACACATAATATTCCATTAATGTTAATCGTTAACTGTCTAATCGCCCTCTTCATTAGCTATATCTCAACGCGCTATCTTGTTAAACCACTGAATGACATCATTCAAAATATCGTTTCCTTATCCAAAGGACATTATCTAAAGCCAAATCAAAAACCAAGTCTTTATCGTGAAGTAGAAGACAGAATTACAGATTTATCACAGCAACTTCAAGTTGCACAGTATGAGCGTCAACAAATGGATACCGTCCGAGAAGAATGGATTGCTAACATCTCACACGATATTAAAACTCCTCTAACTTCCATCAGAGGAAATGCCGAAATCATGGCCGATATGAGTTATGAAATGGATCTCATATCTCGCCAAAAGTCAGCGCAAACCATTATTGAAAAATCAGACTATATCAAGAATCTTGTAGATGATTTGAATCTTTCGACACGACTTAAAAATAAAGAATTTATCCTTAATAAAAAGCAGGTCAATCTTGTTTCACTTTTACGTCACGTTATCATTGAGATAATGAATGACCCAAAATACGAGAACTATAACATCCAGTTCTCTTACGATAACGAATATATCCCCCTGATGCTCGATGAGTTACTGATGAGACGTGTCTTCACCAATTTAATGATGAATGCCATCACTCACAACGAGGAATCTGTCCTCATTTCAATCGATATCAAAGATCGTACTATCACCCTAAAGGACAATGGAGTTGGAGTTTGCGAAGAAGACCTACTACATATTTTTAAACGTTATTATCGCGGAACTAATACAAAGAAACCAAACGTTGGTTCTGGCCTAGGACTTGCGATTGCTTACGATATCGTGAAACTTCACGAGGGAATCATCTCGGCCTCTAGTACGCGTGGAAATGGGTTAACCATCACGATTACTTTATAACTTTATAAAATAGGAACTCACCACTTTTTTGGATGAGTTCCTTTTGACTTATTTATCAATAAACTTCTCTTTAATTCCTTTAAATAGCTCTTTTATCATTTTTCCAAAAATATAAATCAGTACCACCGTATAAATGAGTAACAAAGTTAAGCCATATATGCCTTCTAATTGCTCTGTTAACTCAAGCGATACTAAAAAATCTTGGAAAAAGTGGGCAAACATCAGCGGGATAATCGTCTGATACTTGATCAAGAAATAAAAATAAACCACAGCGCCCGAAGCAATAATTAACGTTATAGTTAACCATTCATCTGGATTATAATTGGCATGTAAAAATCCAAAGAAAAAGCACGTCACAAAGGTTGAAATCAACAATGGTAACCAATAGCTTTTGAACAACTTACACAACGGATAGTAAAGAATCAAGAAAATCATATACTTAAACAATTCTTCCCCAATCCCGACCAGTGCATAGCGTACAAAACTAACAGTTACATACTTTCTAGATAACTCAAAACTATACTGCTCCAACTGTTGCGGATCATCTGCTGCTAAAAATCCCCCCACAACCCCTTCAACCAATGCCGAAAAGAACAAAATGGCCCCTGCTAGAAGAAGCATCCGCCATATTCCACCCTCTTTATTATAAAGTGGTGCCATCTCTTTAAAACCTATCGTCACTGAAAAAATCAAAAAGACTCCATGATAAGACATCAAAAAGAACTCACTATATGGATTCCCTGCCAAAACAGGCGTCTTTAATAAAAATAAAAATCCAAAAACAACCAATACATACCAAAACCAGTTCGAAGAAATCAACGGAATCTTACGACACTGATCTTTAAACTGATCACTCATACTGACCCTCCTATCACTCTCTATAAAACATATCGATATGACATCAAAATATGAGCAATGTGACGTTTAAAGCTAAAACTTGACTAAGTCTTTACATAAACCTAACAAAAAAAGTGCTAAACTAGCACCTTCTTCATATAATAACGCTCATGACCTTTTGGACAATCCTCAAGCACTCCATGAATCTCGTATCCATGCTTCAAATAAAAATCTTTCGCTTGAAAATCAAATGTATCTAAGTGAATTAAATGGCACCCATACTCACGTCCTAGTTGCTCAATTTTAGTTAATAACTCTGAGGCGAGCCCCATACCACGGTGCTCCTCACTCACCCATAATGCATCAATATAAATACAATGCCACGCGTAATAAACACAATTAATTCCAGCAATAATACATCCCGATTCATCTTTAATATGCTGATTAAACTGATTAAAAGGGACCGTCAATTCAAATGGAACATGTGACTCGTTAAAGTCAACTAACTGGCGCTCCACAAACTCGATATCTTCAAGACAACTCTCCATCAATTTCTTCATCTCAAA
>NZ_JAGAVR010000064.1:0-9383 GCF_017941855.1 Turicibacter sp.
CAAAATAAAAGATACGAAGAGATTAATGAATATCACGATTTATACAAAAAGTTTTTGTAACACTGTTTCAGTTTTAAATCCTATTTAGTTGATGATTTTGAATCATTCAACCAGGTCTTTTGACATCTATTGAAACGAAGGAATTGGGTGTGATATAAGGGAAGCATCACAAAAGTAAAGGATGTGTCAGACATGACGAAACGTTTCCCAGACGGGTTTTTATGGGGAGGAGCGACAGCTGCTAACCAATTTGAAGGAGCTTATAACGAAGACGGAAAAGGTCTTTCAACACAAGACGTCGCACCTAAAGGAATCATGGGGCCGATTACAGAAGAGCCAACTGTTGATAATATGAAGTTAGTGGGAATAGACTTCTATCACCGATATAAAGAAGATATTAAACTGTTTGCTGAAATGGGATTTAAAACCTTCCGTTTATCAATCGCTTGGTCGCGAATTTTTCCGCAGGGGGATGAGGCAACGCCAAATGAAGCGGGATTACAATTTTATGATAACGTGTTTGATGAATTAGCGAAGTACGGAATCGAACCATTAGTCACTATTTCTCACTACGAAACGCCATTACACTTATCAAAAAAATACGATGGATGGGTGAGTCGTGATTTAATCGGTTTCTACGAAAATTATGTTCGTACGATTTTTACACGTTATAAAGATAAAGTAAAGTATTGGTTAACATTCAATGAAATTAACTCCGTGTTACATGCGCCATTCTTAAGTGGTGGAATTTACACAGATAAATCAAAATTGACAAAACAAGATTTATACCAAGCCGTGCATCACGAATTAGTGGCTAGTGCCTTAGCCGTGAAAATTGGTCATGAAATCAATCCAGATTTTAAAATTGGATGTATGATTTTGAGTATGCCAACTTATCCACTGACACCCAATCCAGATGATATGATTGCGGTGATGAAAGCAGAACATATGAACTATTTCTTCTCAGATGTTCATGTGAGAGGGGTATACCCAGGTTATATGAAACGCTATTTCCGTGAAAATAATATCGAAATTAAGTTTGCAGAAGGTGATGAAGAAATCCTTAAACATACGGTGGACTTTATCTCATTTAGTTACTACATGAGTATCTGCGAAACCGCTGATCCAGCCAAAAAGGTAGCTGGTAAAGGAAATATTATGGGGGGAGTTCCAAATCCAACCCTTAAAGCATCTGAATGGGGATGGCAAATTGATCCTCAAGGATTACGCTATGTCTTAAACCAATTCTACGACCGCTATCAATTACCATTATTCATTGTTGAAAATGGATTAGGAGCAGTCGATGTGTTAGTTGAAGATGAACATGGAAATAAAACAGTTATGGATGACTACCGTATTAATTATTTAAACGATCACTTAGTTCAAGTACGTGAAGCCATCGAAGATGGAGTAGAGGTAATGGGCTACACATCTTGGGGATGTATTGATTTAGTCAGTGCCTCAACTGCTGAACTAAAAAAACGTTACGGATATATTTATGTGGATCGTCATGATGATGGGTCAGGAACGTTAGAACGTTATAAAAAGAAATCGTTCTATTGGTATAAAGAAGTGATTGCGACAAATGGTGAGAGCTTGACTGAATAAAAATTAAAACCGCGAAAAAAATCGCGGTTTTTTTAACATGATAGGTGTATAATGATTTTAAGTGAATAAAGTGAGGTGTTATTGTGGAGTGGTTTAAACGATTTATGGAAGGACGAACAGGGGTTGATCATTTCTCGATTGGACTACTGTTTTTAAGTATTTTTATCACATTAATTGGTCAATTATTAGGATGGAAATGGCTAATCATCTTAGCTTGGATTCCATTAGTTTATTGTTATTACCGTATGTTATCTAAAAATAAAATGAAGAGACACCAAGAAAATATCTTGTTTTTAAGATATTGGTATCCGATTCAGACGAAAATGATAAATAAATACCGCCAATTTAAAACAAAGCGTCAGTATCGATATTATAAATGCAAGGAATGCGGACAAGAATTACGTGTTCCAAAAGGAAAAGGAAAAATTGAGATTACTTGTCCAAAATGTCATCATTCTTTTATTAAGAAAACTTAAAATGATATAAGCCCAGATTAGTTTTGGACACTTTGAAAAATTAACGCGACTTATCTATTTCATCGGTAAAAAAATATTTCTGTTTCAAACTAGGAAGCTAATTTCCTAGTTTTTTTGACGTTGTATGAGTGATTGCACATATATTCATTTAATTGATAATGGCTATCATTTGAATGAAGTTATGCTATAATAGACATAACATAGAGAGTATGACTTTTTTTAGGAGGTATTTAAAGTTGAAGAAATTGATATATATGATGTCTATCATGATGAGTTTAATTTTAGTCGGATGTAGTGGAGAGTCTAAAACCACGTCAACATCAGATACTGATCAATTACAAATTGTCACGACGTTATTTCCACAGTACGATTTTGCGCGTCAAATTGCGGGTGATAAAGCAGAGGTAACATTATTATTACCTCCAGGGATGGAGTCCCATTCTTATGAACCGACACCGGCGGATATTATTAAAATCAATAAGGCAGATTTATTTATTTATACAGGGGAATCGATGGAGACATGGGCTCATAAAATTGTTGAAAGTATTGACAGTCAGGATGTTTATGTTTTAGATGTTTCACAAGGTGTGACTTTACTTGGAACAGGAATTGAGGAAGAAGATGATCATGACCATGAAGCAGAAGATCACGATCACGAGGAAGAAGAACATACGGCAAATGATGGACATAATCATACGTATGATCCACATATCTGGACAAGTCCTAAGAATGCAAAAGTGATGGCAAATAATATTTTAGAAGCTTTATGTGAGATTGATCCAGAGAATGCAGATTATTATGAAACAAATGCAGAGGCTTATCAATTACAATTAGATAAATTAGACCAGGAGTTACAAGATGTAGTAGCGAATGCTAAACGTACAACGATTTATCATTCAGGACGATTTGCCCTGCAGTATTTAATGAAAGACTATGGAATTGATTATGTATCAGCTCCATTTGAAGCAGAACCAAGTGCAGCATTAGTAGCTCAGATGATTAGTGAGATTAAAGCTAATAATATTCCGGCTATTTATTATGAAGAATTAATTGATCCAAAGATTGGTCAGATGATTAGTGAAGAAACAGGTGCGCAGTTGTTATTACTTCATTCTACGCATAATGTTTCAAAAGAAGATTTTAATAATGGGGTAACGTATGTCTCATTGATGCAACAAAATATTGAAAATTTAAAAGTAGGGCTTGATTAAGATGAGTATTTTAACCTGTAAAGAGCTTAATGTTTCGTATGATCAAACACAAGCTTTAAAAGATGTCAGTTTTGAATTAAATGAAGGGGATTATCTCTGTATTGTTGGGGATAACGGGTCTGGTAAAAGTACGTTAATGAAATCAATTTTAGGATTGGTTTCTCCTAAGTCAGGAAGTATTGAGTTTAGTTCTTCGTTAAAGCAAAATGAAATTGGATATCTTCCACAACAGACGATTGTACAACGTGATTTTCCTGCATCAGTTTATGAAGTCGTGTTATCAGGTTGTTTAAATAAGCGCGGATGGCGTCCCTTCTATTCAAAAGCAGATAAGCAACGCGCGATGGAGAATTTAAAGAAATTGAAGATTGAAAATTTAAAGAATAAGTGTTACCGCGATTTATCAGGAGGTCAACAGCAACGTGTTTTAATTGCAAGGGCGCTTTGTGCTTCTGAGAAAGTGTTATTACTTGATGAACCGGTGACGGGACTTGATCCAATCACCACCGCGAATTTGTATCAATTGATTGAGGAATTGAATAAAGAGTATGGCATGAGTATTATTATGGTCACACATGATATGAATAGTGGACTTAATCATGCAACAAAGATTTTACAATTGAAAAAAGAAGTATTATTTTATGGGACGCCGGCAGAGTATTTGTGTCACACGAATGCGTGCCGTCATGTAGGAGATATTAAGCATGATTAGTATTTGGCAGGAAATGTTTTCGTATAGTTTTATGGTTCGTGCGATTATTGTTGGGAGCGCGGTGGCACTATGCTCAGCTTTACTTGGGGTGAGTTTGGTGCTAAAGCGTTATTCAATGATTGGTGATGGATTATCGCATGTTGGGTTTGGAGCCTTATCCATCGCAATGGCGATGAATTTAGCGCCACTTCAGATAGCAGTACCGGTTGTGGTCGTGGCAGCCTTTTTCTTACTTCGTATTAGTCAAAATAGTAAGATTAAAGGGGATGCAGCCATTGCATTGATTTCGAGTACATCCATTGCGATTGGGGTAACGGTAACGTCGTTAACAACTGGTTTGAATGCAGATATTAATAGCTATATGTTCGGAAGTATTTTGGCAATGACGAAGAATGATGTAAATATTAGTATTGTGTTATCGGCAGTGGTATTTATTTTGTTTGTGGTATTTTATGATCGTATTTTTGCAACGACATTTGATGAAAACTTTGCTAAAGCAACAGGTGTTAAGGTAGAACTTTATAATATGTTGATTGCTTTTTTAACGGCTATTACAATCGTATTAGGCATGCGTATTATGGGAACAATGTTGATTTCTTCGCTTATTATTTTCCCAGCTTTAACTTCAATGCGTGTGTTTAATAGTTTTAAGTCAGTGATTATTTCTGCTGGATTTGTTTCAGTTGTTTGTTTCTTTATTGGAATGACATTGTCATTTTTATACTCACTCCCAGCAGGAGCGAGTGTTGTCATTGTGAATGCCGTTGTATTTATTCTATTTTCATTGATAGGATGGGTAACAAAACGTATATAAAAGGATTGCCCTTAAAGGGCAATCCTTTTTTTATGAAGGGGGGAGAGCTTATGATGAGACAATATAAAGATAGATGGGCGTTTTTAATATGTCTTTTTGTTTTGTTTTCTTATCTAATGGTGAGTTTACATCTGTCTATTGAACCAAATCACCATTGTGAGGAAGTCACTTGTGTGGTCTGCTCCTTAACAAAAGATAAGATGGAATCGCCACTGCCCACAAATCCTCTTCTAAGGGTTACGCTACTCATTGTTTATTTCTTGCTGATGAGGGGGACTATAGATAACCAACTTATCAAAGTCTTTACTCCTATTACATTAAAAGTCAAGATGCTAAAGTGAGCATGATTTTAAACTGATAAATGTGATTAAAAAGGGAGGTATTAGACACGTGGAATTATTACATGTTGAAGGTGTTTCATTTTCATATGATCAGTATACAGTCATTAAAAATCTTAGTTTTAAAGTTCATGAAGGTGACTATGTGTGGGTGATTGGAGAAAATGGAACAGGGAAAAGTACGTTGATAAAGGGGTTATTAAATTTAAAGAAACCAAGTAGTGGGCAGATTATATTTAATGAGACATTAAAACAATCTGAAGTAGGGTATTTACCTCAACAAACCGTGATTCAAAAAGAGTTTCCGGCTAGTGTTTGGGAGATTATTTTATCAGGATGTTTGAATCAGTGTGGATGGCTACCGCTGTATAAGAAATCAGATAAAGAGCGAGCTGTAAAGTGGATGAAAGAGTTAGGAATTTATGAGTTGCGTGATTGTTGTTATCGTGAATTATCAGGCGGACAACAACAACGTGTCTTGTTAGCAAGGGCGTTATGTGCAACGAAGAAATTATTGATTTTAGATGAGCCGGTAGCTAATTTAGATCCGAAGGCAACGCAAGATTTTTATCGCTTAATGCATCGAATTAATCAAGAAAATAAGATTGCAATTGTGATGGTGTCCCATGATATAGAAAACAAAATAGAGCATGCAACACAGGTCGTTCATCTGAAAAAGGGGGAATTCTAAATGATTGAGATTTTAGTTGAGATGTTTTCGTATCCCTTTTTAGTACGGGCGATGGTTGTCGGTCTATTGGTTTCACTTTGCTGTGCGATGCTTGGGGTAAGCTTAGTTTTGAAACGCTATTCGATGATCGGGGATGGATTATCGAATGTTGGATTTGGGGCGTTGGCTGTTGCCTCTGTTTTAAATGTGGCACCCTTATCATTTGCGATTCCGGTTGTGGTAGCGGCAGCATTTTTCTTGCTGCGAATGAATGAAAATAGCTTAATCAAAGGCGATGCTGCGATTGCATTAGTTTCAACAGGCTCATTATCTATTGGGGTTTTGGTGATGTCTTTAACGACGGGGATGAATTTAGACGTGTGTAATTATATGTTTGGAAGCATTTTAGCAATGACACAGTCAGACGTCTATTTGAGTATGGTTCTTTCAGCTTTAGTCTTACTTTTATTTATTTTGTTTTATCATAAAATGTTTGCGATTACGTTTGATGAAACATTCGCGAAGGCAACGGGGATTAGGGTTGGCTTTTATAAAATGTTACTTGCTGTGTTAACAGCATTAACGATTACGCTTGGGATGCGCTTGATGGGAACTTTGTTGATTTCTAGTTTAATTGTATTTCCTGCCTTAACAGCGATGCGATTATGTCGTTCATTTAAATGGGTCATGATTCATTCGATTTTTATTTCATTTATTTGTTTCTTTTTAGGGTTAGTGATGTCTTATTTAGCCGCAACACCGCCAGGTGCTAGTGTAGTTGCGATGAATATTGTGATGTTCTTTATTTATTCGTTACTATCTTTTGTGAGTAAAGGGGTGAAAAGGTAATGAAACGATTGGTTTTATTTTTAATGTTGACGATGATTAGTTGCTCAGGATGTAGTCGTATAACTGAGACACTTGAATTTGTTGAGCCAGAAGTATTAGAAGCTGACTCTTTAACTTTAGGAACTGAGGTTGAGGAAAAAGGAATTTTAGAGATTCGAGAAAAGTATTTCTTACTTCAGATTTCTGATATTTTCTTTAATTTTGATTTGTATAAGGATCGTGTTGTCAAGGTAGAAGGTCTTTATGGTGTTGATTATGATAGTGATGAACCAGAATTTCATGTTGTGTATCGATTCGGACCTGGTTGTTGTGGGGATGATGGCTGGGGTGGCTTCTTTTTAAATTATGAGGGAGAGTGGCCAGCAGTGGATGATTGGATTGAAGTGATTGGAACGCCAAGAATAGAGGAAGGAGAGTACAGGGATTATTTGTATTTAGATGTCATCAGTATAACGGTTAAAGATGAAGTCGGTGAAGTGTTAGTTTATCAATAAAAGGTATATAATAGGATTGCAAGGTGCAATCCTATTTTGTTTAGGAGGGGTCGAGATGTTAGAGTTGTTAAAAAAGGATTATCCATTTTTAAAGAAATTAGATGAAGAGGCTCTAAACCAAATTCAAAAACATCTTAACGGACGTCAATTTAAAGCGGGTGAGATGTTAATCAATGGAAGTCAGGCTTGTTGGGGATTTTCATTTATCCTAAGTGGGAAGCTTCGTGTCTATCGATTGAATGAGGAAGGGCGTGAGGTGACGCTTTATCGTTTAGAAAAAGGGGATAGTTGTTTTATGACCGTGATTTGTGCGTTAGCTAAATCACAGACATATGCGTATGTGAAGGTGGAGGAAGATTGTGAGTTGGCGATTATTCCAATGCCGATTTTTGAGAAGTATTTAATGAATCATCCGACTTATTTACAGTTTTTATTTCAAAATTTATATGGCAAGTTTACGAGTGTGGTCACGACGCTTGAGCAGATTAGTTTTTCAAGCGTTGAGGAACGGGTACTTGGTTATTTGAAGCAAAATAGTCATAAGCAATCGGGGCGTGTGACGTTTTATAAGACGCATGAGCAGATTGCATTTGATATTGGGACGTCACGTGAGGTCGTGAGTCGGACGTTAAAAGCGATGGAGCGTAAAGGATTGATTCAACTAGAGCGTGGAAAAATTGTGGTACTAGAGATGGAGAGCATTCTGTGACTTTGTCACGGAATGTTTTTTTATTTTGTATATACTAGATTCATAAAGGAGTGATGAAGATGCCAAAATGGATGAAGGCAGCTATAATTTTAGCTTTATCGTTTTTCTTAGCGATTTGGTTGGTAAAGCCAGTCGGGGTTTCAACTCAGTTTAGTGTACTAAGTGGAATCATTCATACCGCGATTAATCCTGACGCCTTAGAGGAAAATGCATACTATCAAAAGGACAATGGGAAGATTGCAGAGGAAATTCAACATCCCTGGAACTATAATTTTGTGTTTGTATTAGCGATTCCGGTGGGAGGATATATAGGTTATCGATTAGATTCAAAACGTCGTGAGATTAAAAAGGACGCTTCTTGTTCAGTGAAGCAAAATGTATGGCGTACTTATGTGCTACCGTTTATTGGTGGAATCTTATTGTTATATGGAGCGCGTATGGCAGGCGGTTGTACGAGTGGTCATATGATGAGTGGGATGATGCAAGGAAGTGTGAGTGGTTATGCTTTTGCGGCTTCAGTATTTGTGGTTGCCATACCGACAGCACTGATTGTGACTCGATTACGTCAAAGAAAGGAGAGCCTGTAAGATGATGATTGTCTTAGCTATTTTATTAGGTGGATTTTTTGGATTTGCGTTATATAAAGTGGGAGCAGCTAATATGGATAATCTAATTTCAATGTTGAGTTTTCAAAATTTAACTTTGATGAAAATTATTGTGTTTGCAATTGGATTGGCGAGTGTTTTATTATCTATTTTTTATGGATTCGGATGGTTTGATGTTTCTCATTTAAGTGTTAAGCCACTTCATTTAGGCGTTGTAATCGGTGGTTTAATTTTTGGGCTTGGATTTGGATCAGTTGGAACGTGTCCTGGAACTTGTGTTGCAGGTGCGATGACCGGTGGATTTAAAAAAGCAATCAGTGCCATTTTAGGTGGACTAGCTGGAGCTTTCTTATTTTCAATAAGTTATGGATGGTTAGCCAATCAAGGTTTCTTTGAAATCATGAATTTAGGAAAATTAACACTATTTCACGTGTCTGAACAATATCCATCCGTTTTTAATATAGGATATATTGGACTGGCTATGGTTGGAGTAGTATTTATTTTAGTAGCAACTTTCATCCCAGTTTATCCGTTTAACAAAAAAAGCTGAGACAACCGTTTTGATGCTTGAAAAAATGCAAGAAAGTAAATAGGGTTTCGATGTGTGAAACCTAAGTTGCTTTCGATTTTTCTCAAGCGTTAGGTTGTGGAAGCTAGATTATACAAAAAAGGCTGAAAGAGGCGATTAACATCCGCTGAAATTTGATGAGAGTCCGTAGTGGCATAGGCACAAGTAACTATCGAGAATTTGCCAGGATGTTGCCACTTGAAGCTGGATTACAAAAAAAGCTGAGACAACCGTTTTGATGCTTGAAAAAATGCAAGAAAGTAAATAGGGTTTCGATGTGTGAAACCTAAGTTGCTTTCGATTTTTCTCAAGCGTTAGGTTGTGGAAGC
>NZ_JAGAVR010000065.1:0-32212 GCF_017941855.1 Turicibacter sp.
AAAGATGATATTTTTATCTTTAATATTTAAAAATTTTCTAGTAGAATATGAGTGAGACATCAAAAATTATCCTTTCAATATTGTTTTAGCCGATAACATTGTAACAGGATAGAGACTTGATGTCTCTTTTTTTGATGCCATGAAAAAGGCGTTGCTTAGTTAGCAACACCAAATATTATAGAACCAAATTTAACAAATATTTTAAAAGAAGTTCAAAAAATTAATCTAATAAATTCAATATTTCAAAAATTGCATCAAAGAACTGACAGATTTTACACTTCTTTTCCGATACAATTTAGTTATAGGAAATGGTATGAGAAAGGAGGAGCAATTATGTATATTGATCTTTTCATTATTCAAAACTTAATTTATGATTATTTAATTTTAACGGGCGTTGCGATTCTTACCGATGAAGAGTTTCAATATTCGAGACTATTAGTAGGATTGAGTGTTGGATTACTACTAAGCACCTTCTTGTTTACAATAGACATTACCTTTTTGATTGGCTTGGTTCCATTTGTTATGATTTGGATCGTCTTTAAAAAACAGCCAGTTAAGAAATATGGTACAAAAGTTTTATACTTTTATTGTTTGAGTATGATTTTAAGTGGAAGTATTTATTCGATTGCTCATTTTATTAAATTTGAAATGACGATTATTCCATATATTATTTCACTTTTTATCATTTCAGTTTTTATTACGATATGCTATATTCTCAAAGTAAGGTGGATAGGGGAACAACAAACGATTCAACAATTTACTTATTCTGTTAAAATATTTTGTGGAGAAAAAGAGATTAAAGGGACTGGATTTGTAGATACCGGAAATCATTTATTAGATGAAAAAACGCGGCAAGCAATTATGATAATGCCAAAAATAAAATTAAGTGGAAATTCGATTCTTGAATTTTTAAATGAACGGAATATTTCTTATTGGTATACACATTATTCTGTTATCAATGAAGAGGATCAATTATTATTAGTTTTTCGGCCAACGTTATTACTCATTGATAATCAAGTGGTTCATAATGTGTTAATTGGGGTTATTGATAATACTTTTATTGATTACGATTTTTTATTACAACCTAAAATGGTTCAAAATATATAAGTTTGTTAGGAGTTAAAAAAGGGGGAAGTAAGATGCATCATTTAATTAATTGGGTCATAGCGCTTATTGAAAGGTTGTTTAAACGTAAAAATAAATATGTCAACTATATTCGTGGAAATGAAACACTTCCTGAACCATTATCAAAAGACGAAGAATTTAATGTCTTAACAAGATTTCAAGGTGGAGATGAACGAGCTAGACAGACGCTCATCGAACATAATTTGCGTTTGGTTGTCTATATTGCGAAGAAATTTGAAAGTTCGGGTGTTAATCTTGAAGATTTAATTAGTATTGGGACGTTAGGGCTAATAAAAGGGGTTCAAACGTTTAAAATGGACAAAAATATTAAACTAGCGACTTATGCCTCACGATGTATAGAAAATGAGATTTTAATGCATCTTAGAAAAACGAATCGAATTCGAAATGAAGTATCGTTAGATGAACCGCTCAATGTGGATTGGGATGGAAATGAATTACTGCTGTCAGATATATTGGGGACAGAGGAGAATGAGGTTTATAAAGATATTGAAGAAGATGTTGAAAGACAGCTTGTGTTTGATGCTATTAATCGCTTAAAACGTCGTGAACGAGAAATTATGTATATGCGTTTTGGTTTGTGTGGGGAAGACCCTTTGACACAAAAAGAAGTTGCACAAAAGCTAGATATTTCACAGTCTTATATTTCAAGATTAGAGAAAAAGATAATTGATAAAATTAGAAAAGAAGTTTTAAAAACAAAGTGACTTGTCGAAAAAACACACACAATAATTAGCTAATTTATGAATGATTTGGTCTGATGTTGCTCATACTTTTCAGTAGATACAACTGTAATTGTAATGCAACTAGGAGGGGCCATCATGTCAAAACATAAAGTAGATATCGTAGGAGTTGACACAGCTAAGTTAGAAGTATTAAGTAATGCGGAAATGACCGAATTGTTTAAAAGCTTTCAAAATGGAAATGTAGAGGCCAGAGAAAGTTTAATCAAAGGAAATTTGCGGCTGGTGTTAAGTATTATTAAAAAATTTAATCATCGTGGTGAAAATCTTGATGATTTATTTCAAGTCGGATGTCTAGGTTTAATGAAGGCGATTGATCACTTTGATTTATCACATGAAGTCAAGTTTTCAACGTATGCCGTCCCTATGATTATCGGTGAAATCAGACGTTATTTACGCGATAATAATTCATTACGTGTATCTCGCTCTTTAAGAGATACGGCGTATAAAGTATTACAAGTTAAGGATCAACTTTCAATAGAACTCCAACGAGATCCAACGAACGAAGAAATAGCAGCAGCTATAGGAGTCGAACCTATTGACGTTGTGTTATCAGTGGAGGCTATATCCGATCCCGTTTCAATCTTTTCTCCAATCTATAATGATGGAGGCGATACGATTCATTTAATAGATCAAATAAAGGATGATAGTATTACTGACGATAAATGGAGTGTTAAATTAATGTTGGAAGAAGGATTTAAACGCCTTGGAAAACGTGAAAAACGAATTATACATGACCGTTACTTTATGGGAAAAACCCAAATGGAGATAGCTGCCGAGATTGGTATTTCTCAAGCACAAGTTTCAAGATTAGAGAAAAATGCATTACAAGTCATGGAAGAAATGATGAAAAGTTAAAATAGATGGGAGTCCCCCATCTATTTTTTTATGGTGATCACATATTTAGTCTCCTTTCTTCATAATATGAATTGATAGAAAGAAAAGGTGGGATCAAGGTGAAAGATAGTATCATGACATTAAGCGATATAGAAGAGAAAGATGTCATCAATGTGGTAACGGGCGAGAGAATCGGATTTGTATCTAGTTTGAAAATTGATACAAATTCAGGACAGATTATTGCGATTACGGTTCAACCATCGATGCGATTTATGAGTTTTTTTTCAAAGGATGATGAAGCAGTGGTTGTTCCTTGGAATCAAATTTTAAAAATTGGGGAAGATGTAATTATTGTTAATGTGACTCAAAGCATTACACAATACTAGGAATTGGAGAGGACTTCTTTAAAAAAAATTTCCATTCATAATGAATTATGGTATAATTTATAATATCATGCAGTAATATTGGAAGTTGACAGGTGAATAAGATGAATATTGAAAAAAACGTTGAACAAGTCCAACAAGATATTCAGGCATGTCAGCGCGATTGCGAAAAAGTTCGTATTGTTGCTGCCACAAAATATGTAAATGTTGAACAGATGAAAAGGCTCTATGATTGCGGAATTACTATCATGGGAGAAAATAGAGTGGATGCCCTTCTTGAAAAAAAAGCGCAATTACATTTGCCAATTGAATGGCATTTCATCGGAACGCTTCAATCACGGAAAGTAAAGGAAGTCATTAATGAGATCGATGTTTTACATTCTCTTGATCGTCTTTCTTTAGCAAAGGAGATTGAAAAGTATCGCGATAAGCCATTAAAGTGTTTAATTCAAGTGAATATTAGTGGTGAAAAGACTAAGCATGGGTTAGCCAAAGATGAAGTGGTCACATTTATAGAACAATTAAATTCGTTTTCTAAAATTGAGGTTATTGGATTAATGACAATGGCACCAAATACAGAGAATGAACTGACTCTCAGAAGATGCTTTAGTGAATTAAAACAATTACAACTTGATTTAGAAAAAAACTATAAATCGTGTCAAGAACTTTCAATGGGGATGAGTAATGATTATTTAATTGCGGTAGAAGAAGGGGCGACTTATGTCCGTCTAGGTTCAATTTTATTTCAAGACTAGTAAGAGATGAAGCCTTTATAAATTAATGATTCTAGGAGGAGTAGAAGTATGAGTTTTAAAGACAAGTTCAAATCAATTATTGGAATCGATGAAGACGAATATGAAATGGAATTTGAAGAGGAAGAGGAAATTGAAGAGCCAGAAGTTTTAAAACCAATTCCTGCAGCAAAGCCAGTATTAACGGCTATTCCAAACCAATCTAATCATTCAAATAACAAAGGGAAAAGTACTGTGATGACAATGAATAAAGAGTTAAATAAAGCAAATTTAGATAGCAATTTAAATAAAGTGATTATTCGTGAACCAAATGAATATTCTGATGCACAAGATATTGCAGATTGCTTAAAAGATAATTATCCAGTATTTATCAATTTACAGCGATTAGAAAAAGCACAAGCAAAACGCGTTGTTGATTTCTTAAGTGGAACCATCTATGCCATTGATGGGGATATTAAACGCGTGGGAACAAACTTATTCTTATGTACACCTCGAAATGTAGAAACGGAAGGACAAGTCACTGTTCAAGAACTACAACAAGATATTGAGGAGTAATAAATTATGGGAAACATCGTCTATTATTTAAGTCTTGTTTTGCGATTTTATGAGACCATGATGCTAATTTATATTATTATGAGTTGGGTTCCAGAAAGTCGCCAAACGCAGTTAGGACGCGTTTTAGCAAGTTTTGTTGAGCCATATTTATCTATTTTTAGAAAAATCATACCACCTATTGGAATGATTGATTTTTCTCCAATCGTGGCCTTTATTGTTTTAGATATCGCCATGCAAGGATTATTTAGACTGTTTTAGCCATGTTAGAGCATTTTAATAAGCATGAGCATCAATTCGTATTAAAGGTATCGGATTGGGTTAATCAAGTCTACTATAGTCACAAAATAAAAACAACCAAATTTCTAACCCTTCGTGAACAAGAAATTGTTCAGATGTTAGTCAACCAAAACAGTGAAGTCCGAGTCAGTTTTGAAGGTGGCTTTCAAAAGGCTGAGCGAAAGCGTGCAATCCTATATCCTGATTATTTAAAGTTAAATAATCTCAGTCAGTATGTGAAGGGTTATGAAATTGAGTATAATCAAAAATTAGTTACCTTAAAACATCCACAAATTCTAGGTTCTTTAACTGCTTTAAATATTGATCGCTCATTGATTGGAGATATTGTTATCCTATCAAATGGAAGAATTTATTTAGCAATATGTGAAGAATTTTCAGAATTTTTTCTCCAACATTTTCATAAGGTAGGAAAACATTCAATTTTAATCAAAGAATCTTCAATTTCCCAGTTTGAAAAAATCGATCAGGAAGATGAATTTGAAATCATTATTAGTTCGATGCGTTTAGATGTCATTGTGGCTAGTTTAATGAAAGTTTCGCGTTCACAAGTCCATGAGTATATCATGCAAGCCGGGGTTCAAGTTAATTGGGTGATTGAACAAAATCACTCACGTATTTGTCAAATTGGAGATGTCTTGTCAATTAAACGACATGGACGATTTAGATTAAAAGTTTTAAAAAGTCGAACTAAAAGTGAACGATTTGTAATTATTGTCGGGAAAACCGTGTGATAGGGGGAACAAAATGACACCAGCTGAAATGTTGAAAAGTCAAATGAAAAAATCGTGGGGACGATTTTCAGATGAGGAGTTATATCGTGTTTTCTGTTTATTAATTGAGCAAATTGAAGCCTTAGAAAAGCAGAATAAGTCGTTGAAAAAAGAGATTCATGCGATGCAAGAAAGTTCTGAACAACAAATGAAATCAGAGCTTGCGCAAATCGAGCTTTTAAAAACTCATGCTAAACGTGATGCGATGAAAATTATCCAAGAAACTGAGAAAATTTCGCAAGTAATTATTAATCAAGCTGTCCAGGATGTAGAAAAAATTACAGAAGAAACAGCCTTGTTTGAACGACAACAATTACAAATTAAAAATGAGTTAATCGACTTTTTAAACTCGAAAATTGAAGATATTAAAAATTGTTGGGGAAAATGTTAAAAATGTATTGATTTTTTAACTTAAATTCTTTAAAATTTAAGTCAAATATAGTGAATATGAGCGATGATTGGACCATGCTATTTTTTCCTCTTTTTTTTAGCGAGTCGGTGTTGGTGAAAGGCCGATAAAAATGATGAAATAGAATCAGCCAGGAGCTTTCATGTGAATTAAAACATGACGTATACTATGCGATAAATAGTTTGAGGCAATAAGAGGAAATCCTTTTGTTGTAAATTAAGGTGGTACCACGAACTTTTCGTCCTTATGTGACGGAAAGTTTTTTTTATTGTCTTAAACTATTTGATGGATAAATCAAAAAGGAGTTGTCGACATGGAATTAAAAGAGACATTATTAATGCCTAAAACAGATTTCCCAATGCGTGGAAATCTTCCAAATCGTGAACCACAAATTGAACAGACGTGGTATGATGAAAAATTATATGAGAAAGTGTTGGAAAAAAATCAAGATAAAACACCTTTCGTTTTACATGATGGACCACCTTATGCCAATGGAAATATTCATATGGGGCACGCATTAAATAAAATTTTGAAAGATTTTGTTGTGCGTTTTAAAAATATGGATGGATATTACGCACCATATATTCCAGGATGGGATACACATGGTCTTCCAATTGAGCAAGCATTAACGAATAATAAAAAAGTGAATCGTAAAGAAAAAACGGTGGCTGAATTCCGCGAATTATGTAAAGAGTACGCTCTTGAACAAGTAGAAGGTCAGAAGACACAGTTTAAACGTTTAGGCGTACTTGGTGACTGGGATAACCCATATATTACATTACAAAAAGAGTATGAAGCACAACAAATTTTAGTTTTCGGAAAAATGGTGAAGGAAGGGTTAATTTATAAAGGATTAAAGCCAATCTACTGGTCACCATCTTCAGAAACAGCTTTAGCTGAAGCGGAAATTGAATATCATGATAAAAAATCGCCATCTATCTATGTGGCATTTAAAGTACAAGATGGAAAAGGTATTTTAGCTGGAGATGAAGAATTTGTTATTTGGACAACAACTCCTTGGACCATTCCAGCGAACTTAGGAATCTGTGTGAATGCTGATCTTGAGTATGTGACAGTGGCTGTTAATGATCGCAAGTTCATTGTCGCTAAAGAATTAGTTGAGTCATTATCAAAAGAATTAAACTGGGAAACTTATGAGATTTTAGCAACTTATAAAGGGTCAGACTTTGAATATATGACGGCTAAACATCCATTATTTGATCGTGAATCATTATTAATTTTAGGAGATCACGTTACATTAGATGCCGGAACAGGGCTTGTTCATACTGCACCAGGTCATGGTGAAGATGACTTTAATGCAGGGCGTAAATATAATTTAGAGGTCTTATGTCCAGTTGATTATCGTGGATACATGACAAAAGATGCGTTTGAGTTTGAAGGAATGTACTATGAAGATGCTAATAAAGCAGTTGGACAAAAGCTTGAAGAAAAGGGTGCACTTCTTGGATTAAAATTCATCACTCACTCATATCCACATGACTGGCGTACGAAAAAACCAATTATTTTCCGTGCAACAGAGCAATGGTTTGCTTCAATTGAAGCGTTAAAAGGTCAAATGATGGAGCAAATTAAAGAGGTGAACTGGTTACCGGCATGGGGAGAAGTGCGTCTAGGAAATATGATTAAAGATCGTGCTGATTGGTGTATTTCTCGTCAACGTGTTTGGGGTGTTCCGATTCCAGTGTTCTATGCTGAAGATGGTGAAGCCATTTTAGATGAATCAGTTATTAATCATGTCGCTAATTTATTCCGTGAAAAAGGATCAAACATCTGGTTTGAATTAGAAGCTGAAGAATTATTACCAGCAGGATTTACTCATCCAGGTAGCCCAAATGGAAAGTTCCGCAAAGAGACAGATATCATGGATGTTTGGTTTGATTCTGGTTCTTCTCACCATAGTGTGTTAGTTGAACGTGGATTACCATATCCAGCTGATTTATATTTAGAAGGGTCTGACCAATATCGTGGATGGTTTAACTCTTCATTATCAACAGGGGTTGCGATGACAGGACGTGCGCCATATAAAACAGTCGTAAGTCATGGATTTGTTTTAGATGGACAAGGACGTAAAATGTCTAAATCAATTGGAAATGTTATTGACCCATTAAAATTAATTAAAATTTACGGTGCAGATATCGTTCGTTTATGGGTAGCATCAGTTGATTACCAAGCAGACGTTCGTATTTCTGAAGATTTAATCAAACAAGTTGCTGAAAGTTATCGTAAAATGCGTAATACATTCCGTTTCTTACTTGGAAACTTATTTGATTTTAATCCTGAAACTGATTTAGTGGCTTATGAAGACTTAAATGAAGTGGATCAATTTATGATGATTCGTTTAAATGAGTTAACAAAAGAATTAAAATCAGCTTATGAAGAATATCGTTTTGATGACGTATTCAAAACAGTTAATAATTATATCTCAAATGATTTAAGTGCCTTCTATTTAGATTTTACGAAAGATATTTTATATATTGAAAAAGCAGATAGCCAAGCACGTCGTTCAATTCAAACCGTCTTATATCACCATGTGTATGACATGTGTCGCTTACTTGCACCAGTCATCCCACATACAGCGGATGAAGTGTATTCATATATTCCAGGACACACTGAAATTTCTGTTTACTTAACAGATATGCCAGTGGTTAAAGAATATGCGAATGCAGCTGAAGTGACGACAAAATGGAGTCAATTCTTATCATTACGTCATGATGTTTTAAAAGCATTAGAAGAAGCACGTAATCAAAAAGTGATTGGTAAATCATTAACTGCTTCATTACACTTATATCCAAATGCTGAGACTAAAGCATTATTAAACTCATTACAGGCAGATTTAAAACAAATCTTCATCGTATCTGAGTGTGTGCTTGAAGAGGGAGAGGCTCCTGAGGATGCTTTACAATTTGATGGATTAGCCGTTGTGGTTAAAGCAGCTGAAGGACATACTTGTGATCGTTGTTGGTTAGTGGTACCAGCTGCTAATGAGCAAGGAATTTGTCCTCGTTGTGCTGAAGTTATTGAAGCCTAATTAAATATGACCAAAAACCAATGAATCGATGTTTCGTTCATTGGTTTTTTTTGTTAGGTAGGTAAGATATTTCTATATAATCATGAGGATAAACCATACGATTTAACTGTCAGATATGGTATAAAAGGAGTGAGGAACGTTTGCTTGGAGGGGAAAAGATGAAGGCAA
Source organism: Turicibacter sp. (assembly GCF_017941855.1). Taxonomy (NCBI): domain Bacteria; kingdom Bacillati; phylum Bacillota; class Erysipelotrichia; order Erysipelotrichales; family Turicibacteraceae; genus Turicibacter; species Turicibacter sp. Next base: position 9,107 of record NZ_JAGAVR010000065.1, read on the forward strand.
TTATAAATGGTAAAATTATTTTAAATGATTCTATTATGGAACAAAAAATTATTTTATTTGAGGACAAAATCCTAGATATTACAGATGATTTACCGGATCAGGTGGAAATTATAGATGCTAAAGGAGCTTATGTTGGAGCGGGATTGATTGATATTCATATCCATGGGGCAGGTGGGGCTGATGTCATGGATGCAAATGATGATACAATTGAGACGATTAGTCAACTGCTTGTTAAGTTTGGAGTGACGAGTTTTTTACCAACCACGATGACGATGAGTCAAGAAAAGATTGAATGTGCATTAAATCAAATTCGAATAGGCATGAATGGCCATTATAAAGGCGCTAAGGTTTTAGGGTGTCATTTAGAAGGACCATTTATTAGTGAGACGTATAAAGGTGCCCAAAACAAAGCGTTTATTCAAAAGCCTAATATGACATGGATTGAACCTTTTCAAGATGTGATTAAATTAATTACCCTTGCGCCTGAAGTTGATGAAGGTTATGAATTTATTAAAGCCATGAAATTAAAGACAGATATTAAATTGTCGATGGGACATACTTCAACGACGTTTGCAAAAGCCAAAGAAGCGATTCAACTTGGTATTTCACACGCCACACATACGTTTAACGGGATGTCTGGATTTAATCATCGCGAACCTGGAGCAGTAGGGGCTATTTTAATGTCTGATGTGAGTGCGGAGTTAATCGCAGATAAAATTCACGTTAATCCTGAAATTTTTGAATGGTTTTATCGGGTTAAAAGTGGAAATATAGTGTTAATTACGGACAGTATGCGAGCGGGCTGTATGCCAGATGGCGTTTATGATTTGGGAGGACAAGAAGTTATCGTTGAGAATGGAAGTGCAAGGCTTCGAACAGGATCTTTAGCAGGTAGTGTGTTAACTTTAAATAAAGCAGTGCGTAATTTTTATGAAGAAACCACGCTTTCTTTACCTGCTGTTTACCAATTAGCGTCTTTAAATGCCGCTCGTTCAATTGGAGTAGAGGATTGTAAAGGATCGATTGAGATTGGGAAAGATGCAGATTTAGTGATTTGGGATGAAGCGTTAGAAGCATTGGTGACGATTGTTGAAGGAAAAATTGTCTATGAGCGATAACATGACGAAAAAGGAGGAACGAATGTTCTTCTTTTTTTTTCAACCTATGGCGCGTGACATACTACTATGTTATGTTTTGTATTGTGTATCACACTATAGTGGTTAGACGCATAAATTGGATGAAGAAGAGATAAACATTGAGGAGGGACTGAATGAATTCTCAATATAAAAAAGGGATTTTAGAACTTTGTGTACTTAGTTTAATTGAGCAAGAAGATTTATATGGATATGAGATTGTCCAACGAATTTCACCGCGCATTGAGGTGACAGAGAGTACGATTTATCCCTTATTAAGACGGTTAACAAAGGAAGGCTATTGCAGGACGTATATGAGAGATTCAAGTGAAGGACCCGCACGAAAATATTATGTGATAACGACAGTGGGAAAAAACATCTCAGTAAAATGGTGGGGGATTGGAAAGTGTTTAGTTTAGAAGTTAATTATTTTTTAGAAGGAGTGAATGTGGATGAGTCACAAAATGAATTGGATTGAGGCATTAGAAAAAGAATTACGACTTTTGTCTGAAGAGGATCGAAGTGATATTATCCTAAATTATCAAGAGCAAATTAAGGCGATGCTCAATGAAGGGAAAAGTGAAGATGAAATTTTACAGCGACTAGGTTCACCAAAAGAAGTAGCAAAGGAAGTGAAATTGGCGTTAGGGATTGAACATCAAGAGAATCTGTTTGAAAAAATCGAACAAGGAGCAAATGAGGCGCTTAATTTTTTTGCTGATGTGGTGAGCCGTCAAGATTGTGAGGGAAAAAGGATGGGAGAAAAATTAATTTATTTAGCTTTATGGGGTGTTTTTTTTGTTGTCGGATTTGGAGTGATGGGGGTTGCATTTGGTTTAACGATTGGTGGGATTGTATTGTTCTTTGTTTCCTTTTTATTTAGCCAAGTAACGTGGTCAATCTTTTTCTTATTATTTAGCTTATCGATTTTAATTTTTAATAGTGGACTAGCTCTATTTTACGGTTTGTATCGAATGGGCCGTTTTTTAATCAGACCATTTTAATTTGAGAGGGGATTTGTTATGAAAAAAAATAGAATGGGTTTATATTTAATTTATTCATCAGTGACAGCTTTAGTTATTTTTATAGCAAGCATGATTTCCATGACAGTCTATGATATCAAGAAAATACCTGATTTGATTGATGATATCGCAGAAAGAATAGAAGGCTATGAGGGAGATATTTTCACTTATGATCATCTAGAATCCGAGCAGTTTGTGTCAAATTTACAGTTTAGACAAAGTGGAAGTGAAGAAGACTATTATCATTTAAGTACGTTTGATTTTGATTTAGCACAACCAATTGAACTAGAAACTGATGTGATGAACGCAGATGTAGTGATTCAATCGGTAGAAGGTCAGACATTAAGTGTTGAAATTTACACCAAAAAACCAAATCGTTTCCGTATTGAACAATCCATTTCGACCGTGACAGTTGAAGAAAAGAAAAAAAATCAACTGTTTTGTTTCTTTGGATGTGAGGAAAGTAAATCAAAAATTGTCATTAAGGTCCCTCAAAATGTCATGGATTATGAATTAGAGACCCTTAATGGCGATATTAAAATTTCAGGGATTGGACAAATTTTAGAAGTTAAGACCGTGAATGGAACGGTTGAACTCTGTGATAGTCAGTTTGTTGAGGCCATTTTAGAAACAGTGAATGGAAAAATTAAAGTTTTAGATAGTATCATAAACAACGAGAGTACGCTATCAGTTGTAAACGGAAGTCTTTTAGTTTCTAATTTAGAAAGTTCGTATATCGAAGCGGAAACAATTAATGGTGATTTTTCGATAACAGATTTAAAGGGAGAGGTATTAAACCTCTCCACAGTGAATGGGGATTTCAATTTGAAAAATATATACATGAGCTACATTGATGTGGATAAACTAAATGGAGAGGTAAGTTTAAAAAATGAAGATTTAAGTTATCAAATTAAATCTTTACAGCTATCAGGATTAAAGAAAAATCATGAAATAGAGGCAAATGTCTTGAAAATCAGTTATAATTAAAATAGGGATAAAAACTTATCTCCCAGTGGGCGATAGGTTTTTTTACTATCACATCAAAACGAATTAGGTTAATGTAATAGGAGGCTTTTTTATGCGTGAAAATTATTTAAGTTGGGATGAGTATTTCATGGGGATTGCATTACTATCTTCCATGCGTAGTAAAGATCCTCAGACTCAAGTTGGAGCTTGCATTGTAAATGAAGAACATCGAATTGTCGGAATAGGCTATAATGGGTTTCCACATGGATGTAAAGATGAAGAATTTCCATGGGAGCGTGAAGGAGAGTTTATAAATACGAAATATCCATACGTTGTTCATGCGGAACAAAATGCTATTTTAAACAGTACGACTAGCCTTAAACATTGTCGTTTATATGTTTCACTGTTTCCATGTCATGAATGTGCCAAATATATCATTCAATCTGGAATTAATGAAATTGTTTACATGAGTGATAAGTATGCTCATACAGACAGCACCCTTGCCTCAAAACGAATGCTTGATGCAGCGGGAGTTAAATACCGTCAAATGGCTGAGATTTCATTGAATGTGAACACGGCTAAATAGGGAAATTTTATATACAAAAATTGAATTGTTTGTTATAATGTTAAAATGTCAAAATAAAACGAATACTAAAGGAGTAGTGGAATAAATGTGGTTAATTATCGCCATTGTCGCTTTAACTATTGTGCTCGATCAAGTGACAAAATATTTAGTTGCCTCACAAATGACGATTGGTCAATCCATTCCGATTATTGATAACTTTTTATACATTACATCACATCGTAATGCAGGTGCAGCTTGGGGAATTTTTCAAGGAAAAATGATGTTTTTTTACCTCATCACATTAGCAGTCATCGCCGTTGTTATTGTGTGGATGACTCGCTTAGATATTAAAAAAGATAAATGGTTAATGATTGCCTTAGCCCTTATTTTAGGGGGAGCGGTTGGAAACTTTATCGATCGTGTGTTGTATCAACACGTTGTTGACTTTATTGACACGTATATTTTGGGTTATGATTTCCCAATTTTTAATATTGCAGATAGTGCCTTATGTATTGGAGTTGTCTTAATGGCGATTGATGCCATTTTAGATATGAAGCGTCAATAATCATAACATCAAACACTACAACTTAGTAAAATAAAGACGATTAAATTAAAGACAACCAAGAAAGTAGTAAATCCTTAAATGGCTTTTTTGCTTGTTGAAAGGATGGCGTTTATGGAACAAGAAAATATGATAGTAACAGAAGAATTAGTAGGTGTTCGTTTAGATAAAGTTTTAAATGAATCATTTGAGGATTATTCACGTTCTTATTTACAACAACTCATTAAAGAGGGACGTGTTTTAATTAATGGACAAGTGGCGAAAGCTAACTATAAATGTCGATTAAATGATCAAATTGAAATCAATATCCCAGAACCTGAAGTTTTAGACGTGATTCCAGAAGAGATGGATTTAGATATTGTTTATCAAGATGATTACGTGATTGTTGTTAATAAACCTGAAAATATGGTCGTACATCCCGCACCAGGAAGTATGAGTGGGACGCTTGTCAATGGATTGATGGCCCAAGTGACGGATTTATCAGGTATTAATGGTGTTTTACGTCCAGGCATTGTGCATCGTATTGATAAAGATACATCTGGTTTATTAATGGTTGCTAAAAACGATGTGGCACATGAATCTCTTGTGAATCAATTAGTTGAAAAAACAGTCACTAGACGTTATGTTGCCCTTGTACATGGGGTGATTCCTCATGATAATGGAACGATTGATGCGCCGATTGGCCGTGATCCTAAAGACCGTAAGAAGATGGCGGTAGTAGAGTCAGGGAAGCATGCGGTTACGCATTTTAAAGTGTTACAACGTTTTAAAGAGTTTACGTTAATTGAGTGTCGTTTAGAAACAGGTCGCACTCATCAAATTCGTGTTCATATGAGATATATTGGGTATCCATTAGCAGGAGATCCTCAATATGGTCCACGTAAAACAATTGGTGCAGAACATGGACAATTTTTACATGCTAAAGTTTTAGGGTTTGTCCATCCTAAGACCGAAGAGTATATGGAATTCTCGGCACCGATTCCAACATATTTTGAAGAGGCATTAGCAAATCTTCAAAAATAAGCTTAAATATAAGGTGATAAGAAAATGGAAAAGCAAGGTGTGATGAAGGAGATTCGCTTAGATATTCAAAGTGAACTAACCATGAATATCGTGAATTATTTATTAGTAGAAGAAAATTACATTTATGTTGGAAATGAAAAAGAAATTTGGTTAGAGAATTTATCACATCCAACGGTGCAGCTCATATATATTAATCAACGAAGTTTGTTTAATGAAATGCAAGCCTCACAACTCATGAAACAAATTGATCGAGTTCGTTCGCGTGTCAGACGTCGTTATTTGTTATGGCGTCTGAACGTGGTGATTTTAAATATAGATACGGCAAGTTGTCAATATTTTAGTAATGTAAAAGACTATGTTAAAATTATTGATATTCAGCGAGCAGACGATTTTACTCAAAATGAGGACATTAAACAATTTTACTCAAGTATTGAACGAGCGTCTTTGGAGCGTTCAATGAGTGAGTTGATTATTGAAATGCAACAAACATCGAAAGCTAAAGCTTTAAATGTAAGAAAAATGCTTGAGTTTCAATCTAAATCATTTGTGATTATTGGATTTTTAGCGCTTCTAGTCATCCTATTTTTAATGATTCAAATTCAACCGGTTAAAAATATTGGAACCGCTATCGAATTTGGAGCGAAATATAATCCATTAATTATAGCGGGAGAATATTGGCGCTTATTAACACCAAGTCTTATTCATTTACAATTATTCCATTTATTATTTAATGCTATTTTTATTTATCAATTTGGTAAAATAATTGAGCACCTATTTGGGTGGTGGCGACTCACTATTATCATCATTGGGTCTGCCTTTTTAGGAAATTTATTTAGTTTTGCTTTTATTGAAAATGTTTCTTTAGGAGCTTCTACCGTTGCTTATGGGTTACTCGGTGCCATGCTGTTTTTAGGAATTGAAAATAGAAAAATGTTTATGCATTTAGTAAAGGGAATGATTTTTCCCATTATGCTATTTTCAATTGTTTGGGCAATCATAGATCCAACGATTGACTTTTATGGTCATTTAGGAGGGTTTTTAGGAGGGTTCTTAATTGCTTCAATTTTAGGACTTCCAAAAACTAAACAGTATTTATCACGAACAGCGTTAGCAACTGCCACCTATGTGTTATTAGTGATGGGACTTTTTACACGTGGAACACTTTTAACACAGCAAACGGATTATTCTGACTATAATATGGCGTTAATCTATTATTATTTACAAAATAATGAACCTGAAAAAGCAGCCCATTTTATTGATAAATTAGATATTAAGTTAGAAGAAATAGTCAAATAAAAAGTATGAAAGTTTCAATTAGAACCTATTAGCTTACACTTGAAACAGTGTGTGCTTATAGGTTCTTTTATTTTATAAGATTTAAGTGGCAATCCATTTTGTATTCTTTAGCATCTTTTAACCCCAACGTAGAAATTGAGAATTTCAATCCCAATAGAGAAGGAAAGTCGTCGAATAAAAAAGATGAACTCTGTAGGATGCAGAATTCATCTTTTAACTGTCATTTAATTCGCCTTTTTATAAAAGATCAGATTATTTTCATCTCAACTCTTTTATTTGAGGTTCTATTTTAAAATTTTATTTGTATTCGCAAAGTGCCATTTTGTTAAAGACTGAAGTGTTTCTTTTCCATGAAGTTTAACAAATTTTCGTCCTGCGATGTCGACCGGAGCACCTGCACCTTTTGGTAGTTCAAATTGATATTTTTTACTCATAATTTGCATGTATTTAACAAATGAGGCGCGAGCTAAAATTGAGGCAGCTGCTACCGCTACGTGAACCGATTCGCCTTTTTGAATAAAGTGAAGGTTTTCGCTGATGATGGTTGGTTGTTTAGGTAATTTCTTCAAATAGTCATAGTACTTTGCTTCATTAACGAACTCATCCATTATGATGAAATCAGGAAGGGAAGGGAGTGACGTGGTTAATTTCAATAAAGCTTGATTATGGAGATAGGCTTTAATTGAGTTTGCATTCATTCCTTTTTCAACCATGAGGTTATATTTTTCATTAGGTAGAACGAGGCATTGATGGGGAATCATCGTTTCAATTTGATGAGCCAGTTGACAAATCTCAAGATCTTTTAATGCTTTTGAATCTTTAATTCCCATTTCTTGAAGAAAAGCTATTTGATCTTTTTCAACAGACGCACAACAAACCACAATCGGTCCGAAGTAATCTCCTGTTCCAACCTCATCACATCCGATTGCTGAAAGCATAGCAATGTTGCTTGGGAGGGTTGACTTTTCATTTAAAGTTGATTTTTTAGGAGTCGTTGAAGTAGGTGAAGCCTTTTGCCACTTGTTTGCTTCAATCTCAGGATTCACCCCTTGAAATACCACTTTTTTGCTTAGATAAGCCGTAATGGTACAAGAAGTGGTCTTTGCTTGAAAAAGAGTATGATTTGGAATTTTAATAATTTGTTTTTCGTAATATTGGTACATTTTTTCTAGTATTTGTTGCGATACTGTTAAGGTAATTGTTGAAGCCATAGGGTCACCGTCCATTTAAATGTATACTATGATTTTAACAGAATTTGTGTTAAAATAACATCGTTAAAAATTTTTGCAAATTTTTTTTGCTAAAGTGGAGTGAGATTAGTGAAACAAGCTATTCAGATATTAGAATTTAATAAGATTAAACAAACGATTGAGTCGTTGTGTGCTTGTTCGCTTGGACAAAAACGCGTGGCTTTATTAAAGCCAACGACGATTGAAAAAGATGTGGAGTATGGATTAAATCAATCAGATGAAGCCTTAAGAATTATTTACGCGTTAGGAGAGGCTCCACTAGGTGGGGTATCTGATATTTCAGAGGCGATTGCGCGTGCGAAGATTTCAGCGATTCTATCTTCACAAGAGTTATTAGCGGTGAGCCGCTTACTTTATGCGGTGTCACAGATGAAATCTTTTGCAGAACGTTTAAATGAGATTAAAGTCGATGCCCCGATTTTTGCACATCATACGAATACGTTAGTCGCTTTATCGAGTTTACAAAATGCTATTAATGCGTGTATCGATGAGACAGGATATGTGATGGACAGTGCATCAGGTGAATTACGTAGTATTCGTCGTGCTATTCAAAGCACCGAATCTCGTATTAAAGAACGTCTAAATCAAGTCGTATCAGAGCGTCGTAGCAAATTGACAGATGGAATCGTAACGATTCGTAATGAACGTTATGTTGTTCCAGTTCGTGCAGATTATAAAAATACGTTTGGTGGAACGATTCATGATCAATCCTCATCAGGAAATACGTATTTTATGGAACCAAAAGAAGTGGTGGATTTAAATAATAAGTTGCAAGAGTGGCATGTAGAAGAACGCCGTGAGATTGAACGTATTTTACGTGAATTAACCGAAGAAGTGAAGAAGTTTGTCGACTTACTGTCATTAAATGTTGAGCTTCTTGGAGAAATTGACTTCATGTTTGCAAAAGGAAAGTATGCCCGTTTAATTAATGGAACGCGTCCTAAAATAAATACTAAAGGGATTATCCGTTTAGTGGCTGCTAGACATCCCTTAATTGATCAAAAGTCTGTTGTGGCTAATGACATCGAACTTGGAGATGAGTATACGACGATTGTAATCACAGGTCCAAACACAGGGGGGAAAACTGTTACGTTAAAAACGGTGGGATTACTAACGTTGATGGCACAAGCAGGTCTTTTAATTCCGGCACACGAGTCATCACAATTGGCTATTTTCGATCATGTTTTTGCTGATATTGGAGACGAACAAAGTATTGAACAAAGTTTATCAACGTTCTCATCTCATATGACAAATATCGTTAAAATTATGGAACGTTTAACAGTGAATAGCTTGATTTTATTTGATGAGCTAGGGGCAGGAACCGATCCGAAAGAAGGCGCATCACTTGCTATTTCGATTTTAAATTATGTTAAGGTTCGAGGAGCGCGTACGATTGCGACGTCGCATTACCCTGAGCTTAAGGCCTATGCTTATGAGCAAGATGATGTGATTAATGCATCGGTTGAATTTAATGTTGAGACGCTTTCCCCAACGTATCGTTTACTTGTTGGAGTACCTGGACGTTCAAATGCCTTTGAGATTTCAAAACGTTTAGGATTAAAAGAGGCCATTTTAAATCAAGCTCGTTCATATGTTGAAAGTGAACGAACAGAAATGACGGATTTAATTACAAAACTTGAGGATCGTGGATTACAATTAGATCAGGAGATTCAACATCTTCAGCAACAAAATACATTAGTTGAAGAAATGAAAAAAGAATATGAGCAAAAACTGGCAAAATTTGAGGCAGAACGTGAAAAAGTCTTAGAGGATATCAAAAAAGAAGCATTTGAAAGTGTTCGCCAAGCAAAAGAAGAAGCAGAACAAATTGTGATGGATTTACGTCGAGCGAAAAAAATGGCTGATTTATCAATGAAAGATCATGAGTTAACAGAAAAATTGACGTCATTAAAGAAAGCAGAGGCGAAACAAGCAGAGCAATTTAAGAAAAAGGCTCAAAATAAACAGCCGTTAAAACCAGGTGATGAAGTGATGGTTTTATCTTTAAATCGTCAAGGTGAACTGATTGAGCAAACCAAAAATGGAGAATGGATGGTTCAACTGGGTATGATGAAAGTGAACATTAAACCTGAAGATCTTCAATATTTACGTAAATCGGTTCAGAAAAAGGAAACAAAAAAAGGGCAAATGGTTCATAAACGTAATAGCCATGTCGGAATTCAATTGGATTTACGAGGAGAACGCTATGAAGATGCTATGTTAATGCTTGATAAATACTTTGATGATGTCTTATTGGCTGGATATCAAACGATTACGATTATTCATGGTCATGGAACGGGAGCTCTTCGCCAAGGGGTTCATAAATATTTAAAACAAAATAAACACGTTGCAAGCTTTAGATTTGGGGGAGCCGGTGAAGGTGGAACTGGAGCAACGGTTGTTGAATTAAAATAAGGGAGTCCTGTCTATCTCGAGTCAATCGGGATAGATTTTTTTGTGAAAATATATTTTTCAAAATAAAGTTTACATTATATGGAAATCATGTTATTTTATAAGAGGACAAAAAAAATCGTATAGAGGTAGCGTTGCATCAGAGTACAACAGGGAGCTGGCAAGTGAGGAAATGTTGGAAAGGTAATCATCGCCGAAAGTTTCGTATTGGCAAATACGTCACTTGGGGTTGCAGGAAATACCTGTAACACTCCTTCAGTTTTGAAGAGGAGCTATTAAACAGAGGACTTTTTTTCAGTCGTGTTAATAGCACGACTTTTTTTGTTACAATCAATTTTAATCAAAGGGGAGATTTTAATATGAGAAAATTAGTTGTAACGTTAGCAGGATGTATTTTGCTTGCAGGATGTAGCGGGAATGCTACAAGTAATTCAAAAGATACGTTTACGGTTGGAATGGAATGTAATTATGCTCCGTTTAACTGGCAAACGTCAGCACCAACACAGACAAGTGTATCAATTGGTGGAGCAGGATTTTGTGATGGATACGATGTGAGAATTGCAAATGAAATTGCAAAGAGCATGGAAAAAGAGTTAGTGATTAAAAAATTAGAGTGGGATGGTTTGCAATTATCACTAGAATCGGGAGAAATTGATGCGATTATTGCTGGGATGACCGCTAATGAGGAACGTGAACAAGGAATTGATTTTACGACACCTTATTTTGAATCAGAAATGGTACTGATTGTTCGTGCAGACGATGATTTAGTTCATGCAACATCTATTCAAGATTTTAGTGGTAAAAATGTGATTGGACAGATGAATACTAATTATGATACGGTAATTGACCAAATTGAAGGGGTGAATCACTTAACACCTAAATCTTCTTATCCTGAGTTAGTGGTCTCTTTACAATCAAATGAAGCAGATGCTATTACGGCTGAATTACCCGTTGCCGAAGGGGTCATTCAAGCTAATCCAGATTTGACTATTGTTCACTTTGCAGAAGGTAAAGGATTTGATATTGATACATCTGTTTCAATTGGATTAAAAGAAGGCAGTCGTGGTACAGAGTTCTTTAATCAAGTTCAATCTGCTTTAGATAATATTTCAGATTCGACTCGAAATGAATGGATGACAGAATCTCGCGAAAGTGCGCCAACAGGTGAATAATTATGATGTTCTTAACCACTCAAAATGGCTTTTTAAATAAATCATTTTCTTTATTTGTTAAAAATTTTGATTTGTTCATGTATGGAATTAAAATGACACTCATTTTAGCTTTTTTAGGAACGATGTTAGGCTTAGTTATTGGGTTAGTTCTAGGGGGATTGCGTGCGATTACAATTGAACCAAGAGACTTAAAAAGTGTAAAAGTGTTAAAAAAAATGATGCACTGTTTGATAGGTCTTTACGTTTGGTTTTTTAGAGGGACTCCAATGATGGTGCAAGCGATGTTTTTATATCATGCTTTACGTCCTATTCTAGGGTGGAGTTCATTAACTGCAGGGATTGTGATTATTTCGGTTAATACTGGGGCTTATATGGCAGAAATTATCCGTTCAGGTATTCAGTCAGTGGATAAAGGGCAACTTGAAGCCGCTAGAAGTATTGGAATGACCGCTTTTCAATCGATGATGTACATTATCTTACCTCAGGCGATTAAAAACGCCTTTCCTTCTATTGGAAATGAATTTATTGTGAATATTAAAGATAGTTCAATGTTAAATGTCATTGGGGTGATTGAAGTTTTCTTCCAATCTAAATCAGTAGCAGGAAGTGTGATGCTATATTCTGAGACGTTTTTTATTACGTGCCTCATTTATTTAGTGTTAACGACAATTACAGCACAAATTTTAGGTTGGATTGAAAAGAAAATGAACGTGAAAAAAACTTCATTTCCATCATCGCAAACGGTTCCAATGGCAAATCTTTAGGAGGAGAGTATGGCAGAAAATACGATGATCAACATCCATCATTTAGAAAAACGATTTGGAGAACTAGAGGTTTTAAAAAACATAGAGTTTCATGTGGATAAAGGAGAAGTTATTACGATTATTGGATCAAGTGGAAGTGGGAAATCAACTCTACTTCGATGCCTTAATTTATTAGAAATTCCAGATAGTGGTGAAATCTTATATCGAGGCCAGGATATTTTAAAGGGAGAACTTAATGTTAATCAATACCGAACTAAAGTCGGGATGGTGTTTCAAAGTTTTAATTTGTTTCAAAATAAAACAGTTCTTGATAATTGTGTCATTGGACAAACAAAAGTATTGAAACGAAGAAAAGAAGAGGCGATCGAAAAAGCGATGTTTTATTTAGAGAAGGTCGGAATGAAATCATTTGCTCATGCAAGTAGTTCACAATTATCAGGGGGGCAAAAACAACGTGTAGCCATTGCGCGTGCTTTATGTATGGAACCAGAAGTATTGTTATTTGATGAACCGACAAGTGCCCTTGATCCTGAAATGGTGGGTGACGTTTTAAAAGTCATGAAACAATTAGCGGAGGATGGATTAACGATGATTGTGGTGACACATGAAATGGGATTTGCTAAAGAGGTAAGTCATCGAGTTGTTTTTATGGATCGAGGGGTGATTGCTGAGGAAGGAACACCAGATGAAATCTTTGTAAATCCTAAACAGGCACGAACGAAAGAATTTTTACGCCGATATTTAAATTAGTTAAAGGATCGTGTTGGCGCTCCATTTACTGTTTAAAATAAAGGGATTGTTAGAAAGTTATGGGGATAGGTGTCTAAAAATGTGAAATAATATTTGGGTGAAAGTGCAATCTATTTGTAATTTCATGGTAATATGATATACTTATGATAGACTATCAAGAAGTATTAGAGGAGGAAATAAACATGGCAGTTATTCATGCAACAGAAGAAAATTTTGCTCAAGAAATTGCAACTGGATTAGTTTTAGTTGATTTTTATGCAGATTGGTGCGGACCATGTAAGATGATTGCGCCTGTTCTAGAAGAGTTAGCGACTGAATTACAAGGTGTTGCTAAAATTGTTAAAGTAAACGTGGATCATTGTCCAGGTGTTGCGTCACAATTTAAAGTGATGTCAATTCCAACATTAATTTTATTTAAAGACGGTCAAGCAGTTCAGCAAACAGTTGGATTCCAACCAAAAGCGTCGTTATTATCATTAATTGAATCGCATAAATAATTCAAAAAGACGCTCCTAGGAGTGTCTTTTTTTGTATGAAATAGCATGAAATGAGAATATTAATCAAGGTAGACGGTTGCTGAAGTTAGACTTCTGAAAAAAATAAAAAATTAGCACTAATGAGTTGACAGTGCTAATAAGGTTATATATAATGGTATTAGCACTTGATGATAACGAGTGCTAAAAGAGGTGTTTACATTGCTAACGGAACGACAAATACTTGTTTTAAAGGCAATTGTAGAAGAGTTCATACACACGGCACAGCCAGTAGGTTCGCGCGTCTTATCTAAAAAAGAAGAACTGAATTTTTCAGCTGCTACGATTCGAAATGAAATGGCAGATTTAGAAGATTTGGGCTTTCTTGAAAAAACACATACGTCAAGTGGTCGGATCCCGAGTCAAAAGGGATATCGTTATTACGTAGACTACCTTGTAAAAGAAGAACCTATGGAGACAACACCAGAAGTAGGAATATTTAAACAATTGTTAAATCAAAAACAATTTGAACGTGAAACAACCATTAAAGAAGCGGTTAAATTGCTCTCAAGTTTAACGAATTATACGTCAATTTTATTAGGTCCCTCTCGTGATTACAGTCGAGTCAAAAAAATTCAGTTTGTTCCGATTTCAGATGCACAAGCTGTCTTTGTTCTTATTACAGACCAAGGGCATGTTGAGAGTCGGACAATTACGATTCCTGACAATATTGATATTAAAAAAATGGAGACCATTATTAAAGCGCTCGATGAATTACTTGTCGGTGAATTTGTGGGTGAAATCCATGATAAGTTAACTGAAAGCTTTGAAAATCAATTACATGATTTCATTACATACAAAGAGGAAATTATGTATACAATGCTTCAATTACTTTCTCAGTCGCTCTCTCAAAACAATTATATTCTAAGTGGAAAATCTAATATTTTGAAACAACCAGAATTCAATGATTTAGATAAAGCTTATCATTTGTTTAGTATGATTGAAGCAGATGAGATTGTAAAAGTTATTGAGTCAGATGATGAGACTCATGAATTGACGGTTAAAATTGGACAAGAAAACGAAATAAAAGCGATGGAAAACTGTACACTAATCACGGTTCCGTACCAAATTAGTGACCATGAATTTGGGAAGATTGCGGTTTTAGGACCGACGAGAATGGAGTATCGAAAAATCATTCCACTTCTTGAGCATGTCGCACGAATTATGTCTGATTTATATAAATAGGAGGTGGGGCGGTTGAATAAGGAAACCCAACCAGTTGAAGAATTAGAAGAATTAAATGAAGAAGCAGGTTGCCAAGAAGCAAATGGTGATTGCCAGTGTGAGACGGAATCAGAAGTTATCGATGAAACAGTGGAATTAAAACAACAAATTCAAGATCTGAAAGATCAATTGTTACGTAATGCAGCTGAACTTGAAAACTTTAAACGTCGTATGAATGAAGAACGCGTTCGTGAAGCGAAATATCGCTCACAGGCTGTGATTACGAATATTATTCCAGCGATTGATAACTTTGAGCGTGCTTTATCTAGTACGGTTGAAGATGAAAATACAAAAACATTCTTAACAGGATTTAAAATGATTCATACCCAATTACTTGAGGCATTAAAGCAAGAAGGGGTTGAAGTCATTAAAGCAGAAGGCGTGGCCTTCGATCCAACTGTGCATCAAGCTGTGATGCAAGAAGCAGTTGAAGGGGTAGAATCAGGAATGGTTTTACAAGAACTTCAAAAAGGTTATAAATTAAAAGATCGTGTTATTCGACCTTCAATGGTAAAAGTAAGCGAATAATTCTAAATTGTTATATAGGAGGATGAATCTCAATGGGTAAAATTATTGGTATTGACTTAGGAACAACTAACTCATGTGTTGCAGTTATGGAAGGTGGAGAAGCGAAAGTTATCGCTAATCCAGAAGGAGCTCGTACAACGCCATCAGTTGTATCATTCAAAGGTGAAGAACGTCAAGTAGGTGATGTTGCAAAACGTCAAGCAATTACAAATCCAAATACAATCATGTCTATTAAACGTCATATGGGAACAAACCATAAAGAAACAATTGAAGGAAAATCTTATACACCACAAGAAATTTCAGCAATTATTTTACAAAATTTAAAAGCAACGGCTGAAGCATACTTAGGTGAACCAGTAACTGAAGCAGTTATTACAGTTCCAGCTTACTTCATTGATGCTGAACGTCAAGCGACTAAAGATGCAGGACGTATTGCAGGTCTTGATGTTAAACGTATCATCAATGAACCAACAGCAGCAGCTTTAGCTTATGGATTAGATAAAACAGATAAAGAACAAACAATTTTAGTATATGACTTAGGAGGAGGAACTTTTGACGTTTCAATTCTTGAGTTAGCAGATGGAACATTTGAAGTATTATCAACAGCGGGAGATAATCGTTTAGGTGGAGATGATTTCGACCAAGTGATTATTGACTGGTTAGTAAAAGAATTTAAATCAGAAACAGGTGTTGATTTATCAGCAGATAAAATGGCAATGCAACGTTTAAAAGATGCGGCTGAAAAAGCTAAAAAAGACTTATCAGGAGTGACATCTGTCCAAATTTCATTACCATTCATCTCAATGAATGCAACAGGACCTTTACATTTAGAAAAAACTTTATCACGTGCTCAATTTGATGCGATGACTTCAACTCTTGTTGAACGTACAATGGGACCAGTTCGTCAAGCATTAAAAGATGCTAAGATGACTGCAAATGATTTAGATCAAGTTTTATTAGTTGGTGGATCAACTCGTATTCCTGCCGTGCAAACAGCAATCAAAAATGAATTAGGAAAAGAACCTAATAAAGGAGTTAACCCAGACGAAGTAGTTGCAATGGGAGCTGCTATCCAAGGTGGGGTGTTACAAGGAGATGTTAAAGATATCTTATTATTAGACGTTACACCATTATCTTTAGGTATCGAGACAATGGGACAAGTGATGACGGTTTTAATCCCTCGTAATACAACAATTCCAACATCTAAATCTCAAGTGTTCTCAACAGCTGCAGATAACCAACCAGCCGTAGATATTCACGTTTTACAAGGTGAACGTCCAATGGCATCAGATAACAAAACATTAGGACGCTTCCAATTAGGAGATATTCCAGCTGCACCACGTGGTATCCCTCAAATCGAAGTAACATTTGATATCGATGCTAATGGGATTGTAAATGTTAAAGCAAAAGATTTAGGTACACAAAAAGAACAACGTATCACCATCACTTCTGGTTCAGGATTAACAGATGAAGAAATTGAACGCATGGTCCGTGAAGCAGAAGAAAATGCAGATGCAGATGCAAAACGTAAAGAACAAGCAGATTTACGTAATGAAGCAGAGCAATTAATCTTTGCGGCAAATAAATCAGTTTCAGAACTTGGAGAACAAGCAACTGAAGAAGAAAAAACAAACATTAAAAATGCAGTTGAAGCATTAGAAAAAGCATTAAGCGATAACAATTTCGATGAAGTTAAAGTGAAAAAAGATGAACTTGAAAAATTAGCTCAAGAATTAGCGGTTAAAGTTTATTCTCAAGCAGCTGAGGCAGCTCAAGCGGCACAAGGTGATGCAGGAGCAAATTCAAGTGATGATTCAGTTGTAGACGCTGAATATAAAGAAGTTTAATAAAAAATTTAAAAGTCAAAGTCTACTATGACTTTGACTTTTTTTATGGTATATTATGAAAGAATAAAAGGAGGGTACAGCATGGCAAAACGTGATTATTATGAGGTGCTAGGTGTTTCAAAAACAGCAACTGATCAAGAAATTAAGCGCGCTTACCGTAAGTTAGCTAAACAGTATCATCCTGATGTTGCAACGGAAGCAAATGCAGAAGAAAAGTTCAAAGAGGTACAAGAAGCATATGAGGTGCTTAGCGATGAGCAAAAGCGCGCAGCCTATGATCAATATGGACATGCAGCAACAGATGGATTCGGTGGCCAAGGTGGATTTGGCGGATTCGGAGGATTTGGTGGAGCACAAGGCGGATTCGGAGGCGGATTCGAAGATATATTTGAAAGTATGTTCGGAGGCGGATTTGGCGGATTCGGTGGTGGCTCAAATCGTCGAAATCCAAATGCCCCACAACGTGGTAATGATTTAAAGCAAACAATAACGATTACGTTTGAAGAAGCTGCATTTGGCGTGACAAAAGAGATTACAGTAAATCGTGAAGAAGAATGTACAAAATGTGGGGGATCAGGAGCACGTTCTAAAGACGATATTGAAACATGTTCTCGTTGTAGTGGAACAGGACGCGTTGTGGAAGTTCAAAATACGATTCTTGGACGTATGCAAACTCAAACGACTTGTCCTGACTGTTCTGGAACGGGTAAAAAGATTAAACATAAATGTGATGCTTGTTCAGGGCATGGAACAGTTAACCGTCAAAAAACGATTGAAGTTAAAGTTCCAGCTGGAATTGATGATGGTCAACAAATCCGCTTAACAGGTCAAGGAGAAGCGGGACGTAATGGCGGACCAAGTGGAGATTTATATGTTGGATTTAGAGTCTTACCACATGATTTCTTTGTTCGCGATGGTTATGACCTTCGTTGTGAAATTCCAATCTCATTTAGTCAAGCAACTTTAGGAGCTGAAGTTGAAGTACCGACGTTAAATGGAAAAGTGGCTTTAAAAATTCCAGAAGGAACACAACCAGGAACTGAATTTAGAGTTCGTAATAAAGGAATTAAATACATTAACCGCGAAATGACGGGAGACTTATATGTCAAAGTTAAATTAGTCGTTCCTAAAAAAGTAAGTCATCGTCAACGTGAATTATTACATGAATTTGATCAGTTAGAAGATAAAACAGGTTCAATCTGGGATAAGTTAAAAAAGGCCTTTAAATAATGAAAATTGTAAGGATGAAGAATCCTTACAATTTTTTTATGGAAAAAGAATGACACTATAAAAAATTTACAATATTAAACAAAAGAACATAATTTTTAGTTTTTGATGAATTGTGTTATAATTTAGAGATAAAATTGATAAATGAGGTGACTTCATGAACTGGTTAGAGTTAAGTTTTCATTCAACGCATGAAGCGTATGATTTAGTTAGTAATATTTTTATTGAGGCTGGTTCGAAGGGAGTCTTACTTGAAGATTCAAATACCGTAACAGAATCACATGAGGATCATTTTGGTGAAATTTATCGCCTAAATCCTAATGATTATCCAAGTGATGGAGTTATCATTAAAGGCTATTTAGCCGTAACGTCAGATATTGAAACACAGTTAGAATTTGTGAGAACGCAATTATTAAATTTAAAATTTGATAACTTTGACCATAATAAACTGGAAATCAAAATGTTAGATGAAGAAGACTGGGCAAATAGTTGGAAAAAACATTATACTCCAATTGAAATTACGAAGACGCTAGTGATTAAACCTTGTTGGCTTGAACCTACAACTGATCCTAATGTGACAGAGATTATGTTAGATCCGGGAATGGCCTTTGGATCTGGAACGCATGAAACGACACAATTATGTTTAGAATTGATTGAACAGTATGCCAATTCAAGTCAAGTCGTTGTTGATGTAGGAACTGGTTCTGGAATTTTAGCAATCGCTGCTTCAAAACTTGGATGTCGTTTGGTTTATGCGGTTGACTTGGACGCAATGGCAGTGATTCGTGCAAAAGAAAATATTGAAATGAATCATTGTCAAAACATTATCATTGAGAAAAACAATTTAATTGATGGGGTGGAGGCGTTATCAGAAGCTCCAACGTTAATGGTAGCTAATATATTAGCACCGATTATTATTAATATGTTAGATGATGTGGTGAAAGTATTACCACAAGGTCAAACGTTTATTTGTTCTGGTATTGTTGACCATGAAAAACAAGCAGTATTAGATGCTTTAGTTGCCCATCAATTTAAGATTGAAGAAGTGAGAGAAAAAAATGGATGGGTTGCGATTGTGGCAACATACGAAGGTTAAAGTCGAATTGGAGGCAACGTAATGCAACGTTATTTTTTAAAAAATCATCAGTTTCAAGCGAAACAAGTTCGAATTACTGATGAAGATGCTCATCATATCGCCCGTGTCATGCGAATGGAAGTCGGTGAGCGAATCATTGTTTGTAATGAAGATAAAGAATGTTATTATCTCACGATTACAGCCGTAACACCAGATGAAGTGACGGGAGAAATTGGTGAAGCAATTGAAAGTGATACGGAATTACCCATTGAGGTCACGATTGCCCAAGGGTTACCTAAAGGAGATAAATTTGAATGGGTCATTCAAAAGGCAACGGAGTGTGGAGCAACTAACTTTATGCCGGTAAGTATGGAACGTTGTGTTGTTAAACTAGATGCTAAAAAGGAAGTGAAAAAGGTTGAACGATGGAATAAGATTGCAAAAGAAGCTGCTGAACAGTCTCATCGTCAAGTGGTTCCAAAAGTTCATTCTGTTCATACCTTTAAGGCTTTCTTAGAACAATCTAAACATTACGATGTTTGCTTGTTTGCTTATGAAGAAACAGCCAAACAAGGTGAATTAGCTCAATTAAAACAAACGTTAGAAAATATAAAACCAGGTGCAACGTTATTGTTATTAGTTGGGCCTGAGGGAGGCGTTGGAGAAAAAGAAGTTGATTTATTAATCCAGCATGGATTTAAACCGTGTGCATTAGGGCCTCGCATTTTAAGAACAGAAACAGCACCGATTTACGCGTTGAGTGCGATTTCGTTTGCATTAGAATTTTAAATATCACAACAAGATTTGTCATAGGGAAAGGAATGATTTTATGCCGACTGTAGCATTTCATACATTAGGATGCAAAGTAAATCATTATGAAACAGAAGCAGTATGGGAGTTATTTAAAAATGAAGGTTATGAAAAAGTAGATTTTAAAGGTGTAGCAGATGTCTATATCATTAATACGTGTACGGTCACGAATACAGGAGATAAAAAAAGTCGTCAAGTGATTCGTCGTGCCATTCGTCGTAACCCTGAGGCCGTTATGTGTGTCATGGGATGTTACGCACAAACCAAACCAAAAGAAATTATGGATATCGAGGGCGTTGATATTGTGATTGGAACACATGGACGTGACCAAATTCCTCAATTAGTTCAAAAATATCGTGAAGAGCGTCAACCGATTTCACAAATTCAAAATGTTTTCAAGGTAGATGGATTTGAAACATTGAATGTTTCTCAATTCTCAGACCGTACGCGTGCAACATTAAAAATTCAAGATGGATGTAATAATTTCTGTACGTATTGCATTATTCCTTGGGCGCGTGGAACTGTTCGTTCTCAAAAACCTGAAATCGTTATTGATCAAGTTAAGCAATTAGTAGCGAATGGTCACTGTGAAGTCGTTTTAACAGGGATTCATACAGCGGCTTATGGTGAAGATTTAGAAGATTATAGTTTTGGTAAATTACTTCAAGACTTAATTAAAATTGACGGATTAAAACGTATTCGTATCTCTTCAATTGAGGCATCAGAAATGACAGATGATGTCATCACTGCCATGAAAATGTCAGATAAAATTGTGAACCATTTACATATGCCACTTCAAGCTGGATCAAATGAAATCTTAAAGGGAATGAAGCGTCCCTATACATTAGCTGAATTTGAGGCAAAGGTAAAAGAGTTACGTGAGTTATTTGACAATTTAGCAATTACAACAGATGTGATTGTAGGCTTCCCAGGAGAAACAGAAGAGCTATTTAATGAAACAGTTGAGACGATTAAACGTATCGGATTCTCTGAATTACACGTCTTCCCGTATTCAGTGCGTAATGGAACGCCGGCTGCGCGTATGGAAAATCAAGTCCCAGAAATGGTTAAGTCGATGCGAGTTAATAAATTATTAGCATTGAGTGAACAATTGGCTAAAGAATATGCAAGTTCTTGTGAAGGAAAAATTCTACAAGTTATTCCAGAAGAAGCCTCACATACAAAAGAAGGGTATTTAGTAGGGCATGCAAGTAATTATGTAAAAGTGGAGTTTAAAGGGGAAACGGATTTAATTGGAGAAGTTGTGCCAGTGAAGGTTGTAAAAGCAGATTATCCAATTTGTTTAGGGGAAATCGTGAAGTAACAGAATAATTAGAGGTGATGTCATGAATATTAAATCGTTATTCAATGTTGAACAAGATTTTGAGGTAACCGGTATTGCAACAGACAATCGTCAAGTAAAGCCAGGCGATTTATTTGTGTGTATAAAGGGATATACTGTTGATGGGCATCGCTTTGCTAAGTCAGCAGAAGAAGCTGGAGCTGTTGCAATCGTTTGTGAATATGAACTTGAAAATATTGCAATTCCTCAAATTATTGTCAAAGATACAGCAGTTGAACTTCCAAGGCTTGCGCATTTGATGTTTAATAAACCAACAGAAAAGCTAAATTTATTTGGATTAACTGGAACAAACGGAAAAACAACAACAGCCTATATTTTAGAGCATCTTCTAACTGGTTTTGAAGGGCATGTTGGATACATTGGAACAAATGGAATTCGCTATGCCAATCATTACATTGAACCTAAAAATACAACACCTGAGCCTTTAAGTTTGCAACGTATTTTTCATGAGATGGTTGAAGAGGGCGTAAAACAAGTTGCGATTGAAGTTTCTTCACATGCTTTAGAATTACATCGTGTTGATTACTGTCAGTTTAAAGTTGCATTATTTACAAACCTGACACCAGAACATTTAGATTTTCATCCAACGATGGATGACTATTTTGAAGCGAAATATAAATTGTTTGAAATGTTAACTCCTGATGGTCATGGGATTGTGAATTTAGATGATGAGTATGGTGAAAAATTAGTTAATCGCTTAAAAGAAAGTCAGACTGCTGTTTATACATATGGAATTGAGTCGGATGCGGACTTTAAAGCAGAGGATATTCACATGACGTCATTTGGAACAAGTTTTAAATTGACATGCCCAGAAGGGATCTATGAGGTCCAAACACCGCTTTTAGGAAGATTTAATGTTTATAATGCCCTAGGGGCTATGGCTTCTGCCTATTCGGCTTCGATGCCAATGGAACAAATTATTGCGTTAATTAAAACATTATCGCCTGTTGATGGCCGAATGGAAATTATTAATGAGGGTCAAGACTTTACGGTTATTGTTGACTATGCTCATACGCCAGATGGGGTTGAGAAAGTGTTAGAGTTTGTGACGGGGATTAAACAAAATGGGGTCAAAGTTGTTATTGGATGTCCAGGAGATCGAGATCGTACCAAACGCCCAGTTATCGCTAAGTTATCCGTTGATTATGCAGATGATGTTATTTTTACAACAGATGATCCTCATTCAGAAGATCCGGTTGATATTTTGAATGAAATGGTTTCTGGAATTAAACCAATGAATTATGAAGTGATTGTTGATCGGATTGAAGCAATTGAAACTGCTATCAATAAAGCACAGAAAAATGATATTGTATTAATTGCAGGACGAGGTCATGAGCAAATCCAATATTGGAAAAGTGGGAATATTCGTTTAGATGATCGTGAAGTTGCGAAGGAAGTACTTCGTAGAAGATTAGAAAAGAATGCATAAAAAAGGACACCTTGTTGTAGTGCACCCCAAATGTTAGACTTAAAAATCTAATGTTAGGGGTGTTTTTCTATGGCTAAATATAGCTCAGAATTTAAGTTGCATGTTGTTAACGAGTATTTGCAGGGAACTTTAGGTTACCGTTTGCTCGCTAAAAA
>NZ_JAGAVR010000066.1:0-10957 GCF_017941855.1 Turicibacter sp.
AGCGAGTGAACTGATAGATAGACTTCGATCAGAAGGTAAAAGTATGGGAGAAATTGAGCAAGCATTATTGAATTTGAATCGTATTCAGGGGGCATATGATTCAGTTGAGACAGCATTAAGAATGTTAGAGTAATGAAAAAGAGGTCATAAAGACCTCGCTATAAAAAGAGAAATTAGGGTTTAACTAACTATTATATCATAGGGCAGTTAGTTAGTGTTATAACATACCACTAAGAATGGTATGATTAAACATTAGCATAATTTTGAATAAAAATAAATTTAAATGTAAATAAATGTAAAAGAGACACGCGAAATTGTGTCTCTTTTTTTGTTTGATAATGAAATTTATTTAGCGTTTCTAATTTTTGATTGTAAGTATACTGTATGATAAAAATTAGTATTAAATTTAATATCGGGGATAAAAAAACTTATTATCAAGAAATAATTAAAAATAGAAGAAAAAAAAGAGGTTATGGGAACCTCTTTTTAAGGCAAGATATTGCGTTGTCAGCAATGAGATGTTGACGACATAATAGTAATCGTATTTTTGAATAATAAACTAGTATAGTATTTGTGGCATCTTTAATGAAATCTATATTATTTCAAAAAATGATATAAATCACACTGTATCATAATGTTTTTTTTTGAAAAAGTGATAATTATTTATTAGGATTTTCGAATGACGGAGGCGTTGGATTTGGAGCTTCGTGTTTAGGACCAGGACTTGATAAATCAAAGTACAGCTTAGAATCTTCCGTAACTCCAAAATCACGATTTGATCCTGTATTTTGTACTTTATTTAATGCCTCACGGAAAAGAGCATTATGTGCTTCTTCACGATTAAGTAAAAAATCAATTGTTTCACGGACATACTTATCATCAATTTGACGATAGAGGTATTCATAGACACATTTTGCACGTTGCTCTGAGGCAATATTTGAAAGTAGGTCAGCAACTAAGTCCCCTGTAACATTAACATATGTTGCAGTCCAAGGAAATCCAGAAGAGTTAATCAGTCCAGGATTTAATCCATGAACAACATGAGCCTGTACTTCTCCGGCTACAGCTGCTTCGTAGTTTAAGTCGTGACCATTTAATAAGTTGATAGTTTGAGCCACCATTTCCATGTGACTTAACTCTTCTGCAGCGATATCTAAAAATAAATCTTTTATAACGGGATCTTTAATACGGAAACTTTGAGACATATACTGAAGAGCTGCCTTTAACTCACCGTTTTCTCCCCCAAGTTGTTCTTGCATTAAAATAGCGTACTGAGGGTTAGGTTTTTCAACTCGGACTGGATGTAAGAATTGTTTTTCATGTTTAAACATTGTATCACCTCTATCGGTTTATTTTTTTCTATTTTATTATGTACCGATTATCAATTAATATAACTATCAATAAGCTCAATAGTATAGGTAAAGCTAGTCAACTAACTTTTAAAGATAAAACCCCTTCATTTTTCAATGAAGGGGGAAAATTTATTATTATTTTTTTTGAAAGAAATATTTATCATGTTGTAAATGTTCTTGTACATGAACTAATGTTTCACCGAAACGTTGGAAGTGAACAATTTCACGTTCTCTTAGATAAGAAAGGACTTTTTTAACATCTTCATCAGTTGTCATATCAAGTAAATGTTCATATCCGGCACGCGCGCGTTGCTCAGCCCCCATATTAGAAGCAATATCTGCTACAGGGTCACCTTTCATATCGATATAAGCCGAAGTCCAAGGTGTTTGTTCTGGATCAGCTAAGAAAACTGAAATACCTCT
The DNA here is from genome assembly GCF_017941855.1 of Turicibacter sp. Taxonomy (NCBI): domain Bacteria; kingdom Bacillati; phylum Bacillota; class Erysipelotrichia; order Erysipelotrichales; family Turicibacteraceae; genus Turicibacter; species Turicibacter sp. The sequence continues at coordinate 1,776 of NZ_JAGAVR010000066.1, forward strand.
AGAAGCATATGTTCCATCAAATCCTGCACGTTTAATTTCCTCTATTGTTGCTCCCTCTGTTAATTGAAAAATTAAAGCTGAAACAATTTCAAGATGTGCAAGTTCTTCAGTACCAATGTCTGTTAATGTTGCAATCGATTGACCTGTTGGCATCGTATAACGTTGTTGAAGATATTCCATAGAAGCTGATAATTCACCATCAGAGCCTCCGAGTTCTTCATAGATGGCTTTTGCCATTCTAACATCTCGCTTTTTAATATCAACAGGATATTGTAATTTTTTTTCATAAATCCACATAAAAACTCCCCCTAACATCTTTCCCAAGGCCATGGATCATTAACCCAGCTTATTTGATCAAAATTGGTCATATAACCAAAATTAGTCAATGGTCCAAATGCTTGTTCATATTCTTTTCTTAATTCTTGATATTGTCTAGATACCTTTCTGTAATCTTCTAATGCTTTTTTATTTTCTGGATGGGTATCGAGGAAGAGTTGAAGATCAACTGCCATGATATGCACAGCTTGAAGTGAGGTTAAAAATTCTTCTCTACTCATGACGACGGCCTCCTTGGGCAACTTTTCTTGGCATATATGGATCATAAAGATCAGCAAAAAAAGTTCCCTGATATAACGTTTGTAGTGGGGTGTTTAGGTGTTGATAAGGTTGTGATTTAACATAGGCTGTTGCCAAAGGTAGATTGAAGCATGTGAGTTTTTGAGCACAACCATTATTTTGATAAGTAGTTTCGTTAGTAGACATTTTTTCACCGTCCATTAGAATATATATTGTTGTTTTAAAATGTTATTTGTTACAAAGTTTTATACAGTAGTTTTTAGTCCCTATAGGATAAATATTTGTGCGTTTTTATATTAACAACTGCACACCATATTATATGTATTACTTTTCGAAGGGAGTAGGCTTTTACGAATGAATTAATGGAAGAATATTATATAAGATGTAAAAAAACAAAAGAGGGAGAGAATAGAGTGAACTATTTTGCTCGCATCAGTTGTTTCAATTTTGACCACACCGTGACCACGTTTTTAATAAAAAAGTACTTTTTTTGCGATTTTAATGAACTCTATGTCCTTGTATAAACACAAAAAAATTTTGAATTATTATGAAAATAATTCTTGGGGTAATCGTCGTAGGGGCTTTAATTGCATCCTATGTAGGAGTTCCAATTACGGCTGAAATTCCTAATGGGGAGTCAGTTATTGTCGTTCAAGAAATCCTTGATGGAATTATGCCTTGTTTATTACCACTTGGATTAACATTTGGATTATATGCTCTAGTTAAACGTGGAGCCTCTCCACTTGTTAACATCGCAATTCTAGTTGTCATTGGATTACTAGGAGCATTCATCGGATTATTCTAATAAAGAAAACACCAACTGTAATTGTCACAGTTGGTGTTTTTTGTTTATCGTTTACTATCATTTAAACCCTATATTGCCTGAATATTAAAGACTTTTAGTGTGGTAAAAAGAAACAGTTGATGCTATTTTTAGACAAAACAACGTATTATCTATCCGAATTTAACAATTTATTATATTTTTCAACAATCACCTATCAAAATATATCGAATAAATTTGAATCATAACGAAAAAGAGGGTAGCTCAACATTATTTTGAATCAATTTATCTGCGCTGGATTAAAACCCTTTTCCTATTTATATAGTCCTGTGATATTTTGGTAGTACAACAGGAGGGGAAGGAGTGAGTAGGATTGTTAGAAAAAATAAGCTTTGATCCTAAACAATTAATTCAACAGTCAAAAGGAAATAATGCCTTTTTAAAACGTCTTGTGAAAGAGGAAATTGATTCACAGGAATATCCCATTTATTTACTGATTGAAAATACTGAAGATGAATTGAGACTACTAGAAGAAGAGCGAAACTGGATTTTATTTTGGATGGGGATTGTTGTTATTTTGAATCTTTATTTAAATCTAGTTCATCAAGAAATAGTGCTTCCAACCATGGTACTTGGGAATATAGGCTTGATATTAAGTGCCTTACTACTTGGATTTTATTTCAAGAAAAATGCCTTTATTGGGGCGTATCGTCTTATCTTAGATGTTCTAGACAGATATCAACAAAATCAACTCAAAGCGATTAGATTGTCAAGTATGTACCTAGATATTAAACACTTTTTTCAAGATTTTGAAAAAAAAATTGATTTATATGGTAAGGATTGTAAGTGTTATGTTTATTACCGAACACAGGATGGGAAAAATTATTATACTGGATATTCTTTATGTGAAAGTTCAATTTGGGATGAAGAAAGAGAGGAAATGTTGGATACGATCGACAAAGTTGGCATAATGACCATTCGGTTACAAGATGCATATGAGCTTTTTAAATCTCAAATACGAAAATAAATTTAAAACCCTCATTGTTTATCAAATCAAATTCCTAAAAAACTGTTACTTTTTTTGCTTGAGTAACCGTTTTTTTTATGACGTTAAATGTTAGAGACATCCATTCAATGACCTAAAATTATTTTTGCCATTTAGCAATTTGAACGTAAAAATACGACATTATTTTATAATTTATGGATATATATGTATAGATGGATAACTTATGGTCAAAAGGAGTGAAAATATGGGGGAAATCTTTAAGCATTTAAAGAAACCAGAATGGGGAGGAATGATTGTTTGTCTCATTTTTATCGTGACACAAGTTTGGTTAGATTTGAAGCTTCCCGATTATATGTCAGAGATTACGAGGCTAGTTCAAACAGAAGGTAGTGCCATGGGTGACATTTGGGTACAAGGCTCTTACATGCTATTTTGCGCACTAGGGAGTTTAATTTCTGCAGTCATTGTTGGTTTTTTCGCAGCACGTATTGCCGCAACATTATCAAAACGACTTCGAGAAAGTTTATACACCAAAGTAGAATCTTTTTCGATGCAAGAAATTAATCAATTTTCTAATGCTAGTTTAATTACACGTTCAACCAATGACATTACACAAGTTCAAATGGTATTTGCCATGGGGTTACAAGTGATGATTAAAGCACCCATTTTAGCTGTTTGGGCAATATTAAAAATTCTTGGAAAAAATTTCGAATGGTCACTTGTAACTGCAGGAGCCGTCTGTGTGTTATTAGTTATGCTATCAATCATTTTAATTTTTGCTGTTCCAAAATTTAAAATAATTCAAGGACTAACCGATAATCTCAACTTAGTCACACGAGAAAATTTAACGGGAATTCGAGTTGTCCGAGCTTATAATGCAGAAAATTATCAAGAAGAAAAATTCGAAAATGCAAATAACATTTTAACTCGTACTCATTTATTTACTGGACGTATTATGGCTATTATGGGACCTGGAATGACATTAATTATGAGTGGATTAAGTTTGGCTATCTACTGGATTGGAGCTTACCTGATTGAAGCTGCGGATAGAATGGATAAAATTGGGTTATTTAGCGATATGGTCGTATTTTCATCTTATTCAATTCAAGTCGTCATGGCCTTTATGATGCTCACCATGATCTTTATCATGTTACCACGTGCCACTGTTTCAGCCAAACGAATTATGGAGGTTTTAAATACACCTCTTAGTATTGTTGATGGAACAAAGCAAGCCCCTACTGATAGGGTTGGAGAAGTGGAATTTAGAAATGTTAGCTTCAAATATCCAGATGCTGAAGAATATGTGATTGAAAACATCAGTTTCAAAGCGAACCGAGGCGAAACCGTTGCTTTTATTGGATCAACGGGTAGTGGTAAGTCAACCTTAATCAACTTAGTTCCTCGTTTTTACGATGCAACTGAAGGAGAAGTCTTAGTTGATGGAATGAACGTCAAGGATTATAAACAATCTGATTTAAACAATAAGCTGGGCTATGTTTCACAAAAAGCCGTCTTATTTGCTGGTACAGTAGAGTCCAATATTGCTTTTGGAGATAACGGACGTCAGATGGCTAAATTAGATCAGGTTAAAAAAGCAATCACCATTGCCCAAGGTCGTGACTTTGTTGAAAAAATGGATCGAACTTATCACTCATCTATTGCTCAAGGAGGAAGTAACGTTTCCGGAGGACAAAAACAACGTCTTGCAATCGCTCGTGCCATTTGTCGTGATCCTGAGATCTATATTTTTGATGATTCTTTCTCAGCGCTCGATTATAAAACAGATCGTGTCTTACGCGCTGCATTACGACAAGAAACAAAGGATGCAACCCATTTAATTGTTGCGCAACGAATTGGAACGATCATTCATGCGGATAAAATTATTGTACTCGATGAAGGAAAAATGGTTGGCATCGGAACCCATCAAGAGCTTTTGAAAAATTGTGAAGTTTACCGACAAATTGCTTATTCACAATTATCGAAGGAGGAGTTAGAACATGAGTAGACCAAATCGCGGACCAATGGCAGGAGCAGGGGCTCCGACTGAGAAAGCAAAAGACACGAAAAAAAGTGTCAAAAAACTTCTTCTATTTTGTCAACCTCATTATCTTTTAATAGCTTTCGCCCTTATTTTTTCGATTGTTGGAACCATTCTTACCCTGATTGGACCTGACAAATTAAGTGAAGTCACAGACCTTATTACAGCGGGTTTAATGACGGGAATTGATCTAGACGCTGTCGAAGATCTTTGCTTACTTCTTGTGTATATGTACGGAGCATCCTTCATTTTATCTTATTTTCAAGGATTTATTATGAATACAGTCACACAAAAAGTGGCAAAGAGTTTAAGAACACAAATTTCAGAAAAAATCAATCGGTTACCACTCAGATACTTTGATTCAACAAGTTATGGCGATATTTTAAGTCGTGTGACAAATGATGTCGATAGCATTGCGCAAACTTTGAATCAAAGCGTGGGGAATTTAGTATCTGCCATCACCTTATTTTTCGGCTCACTTTTCATGATGTTTATCACCAATGCATGGATGGCAATCACCGCCATTCTTTCAACCGTGATTGGTTTTATCTTAATGATGTTTATTATGTCAAAATCACAAAAATATTTTATTAGACAACAACGTGATTTAGGATTAATGAATGGACATGTCGAAGAAATCTATTCAGGACACAACATTGTCAAAGTGTATAATGATGAGGCAAAAGCGAAAGCAAAATTTGATGAGATTAATGAGGACTTATACGAAAGTGTTTGGCGTTCTCAATTTTTATCAGGATTAATGATGCCACTGATGAGTTTTATTGGAAATTTTGGTTATGTGGCAGTATGTATTGTAGGAGCCTCTTTGGCGATGAATGAAGTCATCACCTTTGGGGTGATCGTAGCCTTTATGGTTTATATTCGTCTGTTTACTCAACCACTATCACAAATTGCACAAGCAATGACGAGTTTACAACAGACGGCAGCGGCTAGTGAACGTGTTTTTGAGTTCTTAGAAGAACCTGAAATGCAACAAGAAAATGGAAAAATCAATGATTTTACTGTTAGTAAAGGGGAAGTCGAGTTTAAACACGTTCATTTCGGTTATCACGCAGATCGAACCATTATTAACGATTTTTCAGTGACAACAAAACCTGGACAAAAAGTTGCCATTGTGGGTCCAACCGGTGCTGGAAAAACGACGATGGTTAACTTACTTATGAAGTTCTATGAAGCGAATTCAGGTGAAATTTTAATTGATGGGATGCCCATTAATCAGTTAACTCGTCACAATGTTCATGATTTGTTTGGGATGGTGCTTCAAGATACATGGATTTTTGAAGGAACGATTCGTGAAAACATCGTGTATTCCATGAAAAATGTGTCAGATGAAGAGGTGGAGAAGGCATGTAAGGCCGTTGGCATTCACCATTTTATTAAAACATTACCGAAAGGATATGAGACGATTCTAAATGATAAGGCAAATTTATCAGCTGGACAAAAACAGCTAATCACGATTGCCCGTGCGATGGTTGAAAATGCACCCCTTCTTATTTTAGATGAAGCCACAAGTTCGGTTGATACCCGTACTGAAATTCTCATTCAAGAGGCGATGGATAAATTAATGAGAGGACGCACCTCATTTGTGATTGCGCATCGCTTGTCCACTATTAAAAATGCCAATCTCATTTTAGTGATGAATCATGGAGACATTATTGAAAGTGGAACCCATGAACAACTCATGAAGCAAAACGGATTCTATGCTGAGCTTTATAACAGCCAGTTTGAGAAATTAGCTGAGTAAAAATCAGCATGAAAACAGTAATATCATTGGAGGAGTCCGTACCTTTTAATAGAGACCTCGATTAATCAATCGTTGTGACAAAAAAAATCCTTTGAACCACAAGGTGTTCAAAGGATTTTTAATTATTTAGCAAAAACAGCGTCTAAAGCGTCAACTGCTTTTTGTACCTCTGCTTGTGCAAAAGCAGCTGCTTCATCATCACTTGCATCCATATCTTCGTTAATGGCTCCTAACATCACTAAGAACACATAGTTATCGTAGCGTAACACTTGACAAGCCGAAACTTTAGCTAAGTTCATTGGATATTGCATGCTATCGTTAATTAAGTATTCTTGGTAAGCTTGTAAAGCAGCTTCAACGGCTTCAGCATTTCCTTCAGTGGCTTCAATTCCGATAAATAAGTCTGGGTGCATGCTGATCATCGGTTGTTCAGCAACGAATTGTGCCACGTATTCAGGATTAACTCCGTATACACTTTCTAATAAGTCAGCTGGAATAGCCGTGTTTGGAAGATAATCTTCACCATATACATCACGAACGGCTTCATAAGCATCCGCTAATTGACCTGTGACTTCAACTGTGATTTCACCTTCAATAAGACCGTCTTCTTCCACAACGTCATCTGTTTCAACTTCTGTTGTTTGATCAATCGCTGGTGTTTCTGGTTCTCCCGCAGGCGTTTGTTCTTTTGAGCTACAAGCTGTTAAAGCTCCAGCAGCCATCATAGCAACTAATAAATATTTAAAATTTTTCATAGTTTTACTCCTTTTTTCCCCTTGTTCGTACTTTAATGTTTAGTACACCCTTATTATAACAAAATACGGCACGAGATTCTATGGAATATCTATGGAATTAAAAGTGTTTTGAGCGGTTAAATTCAGAAAAATTATAAAAAATGATCCTATCATATGATCTCCACTCAAAAAGCTTCATCACATTTAAACCTTGGAGGAGTCTACTTTTTTTACATTTTATTTAACGAGATGACAAAAAACGACAAAGATTAAATCATTTTTGTGAGATAATAATCTCTTGTGTTTTGTTACTTATGAAAGGGGATGCTCTCGGTGTCAAATCAACTCCGCACTGATCAATCACTATCTAAAATAGAAAATAGATTTTTCTGGGGAATTATTTTAATATCCGTTTTACTATCTATTTATTTAATTACTACTATGTTGTTCTATCAATCATTAGATAAACTCTCGTTGATTTCAGCTATTAACTTTATTAGGCATTTTAACTTTATCCTTTCCGTTTTAGCCGTTGCGAGTTGTTTGATGTCCTATAACCGTTCAAAAAAAGAAAATATCTTTATTATCGCCCTAATGTACCTAGGATTATCAACGGGTATTTTATTTGGGCAAGTTGATTATTTAACCTTTTTATCGAATGAACTGGTTATTACTAACTATATCACCGTATCAGCCTCATTATTAAGGATTGGAATTTTACTGATTGTGCTTCAAAAAAATTCTAAATTAAAACAGTTGATACTCAGTCATAAAAAAAAGTCGATTTTATTTGTCATCTTATTTACCATGATTTTTGGCTTTATCGAGCGAATAGTTAATTCTTATGGTATTCTAAATGGTAACTTCTTCTTTATCGGCTATAATTTATTTTTATTTATTTGCTATACGAGCGTTTCAATCCATCTCTTCATGTCTGGATTTAAAGAAAAAGATTATCTATTTCCTATCTTAAGTTCTAGTATTTTTATGTTAGCCCTTAAAGCCCTTTATGCCATCATTGCTTTAAATGGCTCAGTTCAACTTTCTTTAAACGTTAAATTGATGTCAGTGGCCATTACCTATATTGGTTTTTTAATTGTGATTGCCGGTAATTTTGTTGACTTATTTTTATCAAGTTTACGAATCAAATTGTTAAATAATAAGCTTACGTTATTTTATAAACTAACAGATGATAATAAACACAGTTATATGTTTTTAATGGATGAACAATTGAACATCTTGTACGCGAACAAAAAAATGCAAGAATACTACCATGAAACAGACCTACATCGTCTAAATCAAATTCTTCCCCCTTATATGTTAGCTCACGAAAAAAACCATCTGATCAGACAACACCTTAATCAAACCGGAAAATGGCGTGGGAGTCTAAATGTCGACTTAAATAATGTAAAACGAACAGTTGATTGTAGTATTCAAGTCATCACCGAAAATGATGGCAAAAAAGAAATAGCGGTCACCTATTTTGACAAATCAAAAGAACTCGAACTCGAAAAGTTAAAGGTCTATGATCACGAAAAAACTCAATTTATTTCAAATCTTTCTCATGAATTAAAAACGCCATTAAATGTCTTTTGTTCAGTCATTCAGTTACTAAATCAAATGGTGAACGTTAATGATGAAAAATTCAAACAAATTTATTTAAAATATCGTACCTCACTCGATGTCAGTGGAAAAAGGATGACGAAGCTTGTTAATAACTTAATGGATATTTCAAAAATAGAGATGAATACATTAGTCCCTCATTTTCATAATTATCAGGTTATCCAGTTACTACAAGATGTTACGGCTATCATATCAGCTCATCCGTGCTGTGAATCCGTCTCCATCAAGTTTCAAACAGACATCAATCAGCATCTATTAAAATGTGATGGTTCGATGATTGAGCGAATTCTATGTAATCTTTTATCGAATGCCATTAAGTTTTCTTCGCCATCCACTACGATTACAGTGCGAACCCTGATAGAGGAGGAATGGTTTGTTTTAGAAGTGCAAGATGAAGGGATTGGGATTACCTCCATCGACCAATCGCTCATTTTTGAACGATTTGTGCAAGTCGATAAATCATTGACACGAATTAATGAAGGCATTGGGATGGGACTTTATATGGTGAAGAGCCTTGTTAGTCTACATGGCGGAAAAATCGAATTAGAAAGTGCTGCACACAAAGGAAGTACCTTTAAAATCTTATTACCGAATCTCTGCTTACCTGATACCCCATGCAAATCATATGAACCTGACACCTATAAAATTGAGTTAGAACT
>NZ_JAGAVR010000067.1:0-7422 GCF_017941855.1 Turicibacter sp.
AGCTTCGAGCGACAATCTTTCTATAAAGTCTCCTAATGCTACTAAACTCATAAACCGAGTTTTGAGCATTAGCTACGACTTTTACGCAAGATTACCCGTCACTCTCAGCCTTTTATTTAATCCAGCTTCGAGCGACAATCTTTCTATAAAGTCTCCTAATGCTACTAAACTCATAAACCGAGTTTTGAGCATTAGCTACGACTTTTACGCAAGATTACCCGTCACTCTCAGCCTTTTATTTACCTGATGATCCGAGTGCTCCTGTTCCGCGTTCTGATTCGATTTTTAATAAGTCTTCGTAGCTGATTTCTTCAATCGCCATTTTCGGAACTTCAACCATCATACACTGTGCAATTGCTTTTTCATATGGATAAACGATGCTATCTTCAAAGTTTTGTGCGACACTTTCCTTTGCGATCACTAGACGTTTATTATTATGATTCGTCATCGGAACGAACCATTCTCCACGGTATCCAGAATCTACCACTCCGCAGCGCTGTCCGATTCCTTTTGTTCCTGTTGAGCCGCGTTCTTTTAAAATTGCCACATAATCTGTTGAGAATGCTGATGCTAATCCTGTTGGGACTAACTTCGTTTCATGCGGTTCAAACGTGATAAAATCTTCTTCAAAGCACGCATACACATCAAACGCACCGTCTTCTAGGCGTTTTGATGGAATGATTGCGGATGGTTTTACCTTCGCAAAATTAATTTTTAACATGTAAATTCACTCCTAAAAATCTTCTAGCAAGCACACTTGCCCCTTTTCCAATGACTGTGCAACATTAATAATACGTTGGTTGCTACTACCACGGAACCTAAGTTTTAAATTTTTCAACTCTTGAATAAATGGACCATCGACTAAAACATCGCAATACATAAGGATTGCCTTTGTTTTAGGATGTGCCATAATTTCCTCAAATGTATATCCTGAATAAATCCAAATATTTTGATTTGTTTCAGATTTTATACGTTGAACTAAATGCAACAAATCATTATCGCGCACCTGATCCATCGGCTCTCCGCCTAAAATCGTCACACCCGCTACATTTGGATTTTTTAAATGCTTAATAAAATCATCCTCAACTTCTTTCGTCCAAGCATGACCATACTTAAAATGTTGATAATCTCTATTAAAACATCCCGGACAACCATGAGTACACCCTGATACAAATAAACTCGAACGAATCCCTACACCGTTAGCTGTATCAAACTTTCGAATCTGTGCATAGTTCATTCAATTCACCACTTTTCAACAAAATTTAATCTGTTATTAGTGTATCACAATATTCATTATACTAATAATTATGTACTCTTAAAAGGGGATGCCTTCAAAAGACATCCCCTCTCATTATTATTCTTCACAAATTAACTCAAATATTTCTTCTTTTGAACTAGCATTTAATAATTTTTCTCTAAAGTCCTCGTGAATGAGTTTTCGCGAAAGAGCGGCTAGTGCCTGAAGATGTAAATCGGCTTCATGTCCTTCAATGGCTAGCATAAAGATTAAATGAACCTTTTCTCCATCAATCGCATCATAATCGATTCCCTGTTTCGATACTCCTATCCCAATGCAACACTGCTTCACATACTTTGATTTCGCATGAGGAATTCCGATTCCAAATCCAATGCCTGTATTTCCTTCAGATTCACGTTTATATAAATCTTTTTTAAATTTTTTGACGTTTTTAATATAACCATTTTGATTCAATTGAGTTGCCATCTCTTCAAATAATTCATCTTTTGTTTGAGCCTGTAAATCCAAATTAATATTCTCCAACTTAATTAACTCTGCTAACATCGCTTTTCTCCACCTCTATTATTTTTTTAACAATCGTTGACGATATCCTCCATAGATAATAGCTCCAACTAATGAACCAATAAAAATGGCTAATACCCATTGGAAAGCACCTGTTACGACTGGTAAAACTAAGAATCCACCATGAGGAGCTGGAACTTGTACTTTCATTAAATAAGTTAAAACAGCTGAGATAGCAGAACCAAACATTAACATTGGAATCACACGTAATGGATCTTTGGCTGCAAACGGAATGGCACCTTCTGTAATATGAGTAAATCCTAGAATATAGTTAACGAGTCCAGCTGCTCTTTCTTCTTCATCAAATGCATTTTTAAATAAGGTTGTTGCTAAAGCAATCACAAGTGGTGGTGTAATACAAGCAGCCGAAACACCCGCCATAAAGTAATAATTTCCTTGAGCTAAAAGCATGGTTCCTGTTACATAAGCCGCTTTATTAACTGGCCCTCCAAAGTCAAAAGCACACATACATCCAATTACAATTCCTAAAAGAATGGCATTACTATCTTGAAGATCTGCCAACCAACTCATAACAGCATTATTAATTGCTGCGACTGGTTCCCCTAAGAAAAGCATTAACATTCCCGTTAACAATACCCCAATAATCGGTAAAATAAAAATGGATTTTAAGCCTTCAAATTGGCGTGGAAGACCTTTTAATAAATGGATTAAACCAAGAACTAAATACCCAGCAAAGAACCCAGCCACGATTCCTCCAATGAATCCGGCACCCGTATCATTTGCAATCATCCCACCAACAAATCCAGCAATTAAGCCTGGGCGCCCAGAAATTGAAGACGCAATATACGCTGTAAAGACTGGCACAATAAATCCAAACGCAACGCCTCCAATTTGTTTTAGCATTGCCGCGAACTGATTATATGTTTCATGAGTTGGATCGGCAGAATGGATTCCCCACAAGAATGAAATAGCAATTAAAACACCACCTGCTACAACAAGTGGTAGCATATGAGAAACCCCATTCATCAAATGCTTATAAATACTGTGTCCAACTCCTTGCTTTGCAACAGGTTCTTCTTTACTTGAATGAGTTGCTTTAATTCCACCTTTAATCGGAGCAGTTTCCGCTAAAATTTGTTCAACTAAATATTTCGCTTTATGAACTCCATCTTTTACAGATACTTCGATGACACGTTTTCCAACAAAACGATCCACTCTCGCATCCTTATCACAAGCAATAATAACGCCAACTGCTTCTTCGATATCTTGAGGTGTTAACTCATTTTCAACGCCAACTGCCCCATTTGTTTCAACCTTAATTTCTACTCCTAATTCTTTTGCTGCCTTTTTCAATGCTTCTTCCGCCATATAAGTATGCGCAATTCCCGTTGGACATCCTGTTACAGCTACAATTTTCTTCATACACGTACCCCTCCGTATTTTAGATTTATATTTTAATAGAGACTCCTTTTCACAACGATTAAACTTTGTGAGATTATCTCTAAGTAATGCCTTGACTCAGTAAAACGAATTTTTCCCCACTAGAGGAGAATAGCTAAGAGCCTTTTGGCTACTTAGCATGGGGGCCCGCCCCATTAAAGGATGATAGCTAAGAGCCTTTCGGCTACTTAGCATGGGGGCCCGCCCCATTAAAGGATGATAGCTAAGAGCCTTTCGGCTACTTAGCATGGGGGCCCCACTAGTATCTGCGTAACATTTATTTCTTTCATGTAAGCTTTATATTCATTAAAATCACCTAGTCCGTAAGACTGTGCAACATTCGCTCCTACGGCCGATCCTTTTTTCAAAGCAAGCTCAACATTCGTCTTCCACTCACTCAAAAACGCCGCCAAACAGGCATCTCCTGCACACGCCGAGCTCACAAGTTTTACCGGTTTTGCTTCACAGAAATACATTTTTTCACCATTGAAAAAATACATCCCCCTCTCACCAAGCGTCAGTAAAATATTTTGAGCCCCTTCTTGGTATAAAAACGTCAAAGCTTCTTTTATATCGTTTTCCGTCTCAAGCGTTAATCCAAAAATATCTGCTAACTCTTCATCATTTGGCTTAATCAACTTAGGTCGATACTTCAATAAATCTTTTAACTTCTTAGAACTGATATCGAGTACGACCTCAATATCTTGAGCCTGACAAAACTTTATAATCTCATCATAATAACTTTCATCAATACTTGGTGGTAAACTACCACTAATCACAAGCGTCTCGCAATCTATTGCATATCTAAGTTCCTCTAACAACTCCTGTTGGACACCCAAATTAATAAAAGGCCCCTTATTCACAAACTTATACTCTCCATCAGGCACTGTAATAAACGTATTAATTCTTGTATTTTCTTCAATCCAACACGGTCGAACTACAATCTCTCTTTTCTTTAATTCATCCACAATATAACGTCCTGTAAACCCTCCGAAGAAACCTAAAACAGTACTATCAATGCCAAAATACTTTAAAGTCAAACTGACATTAATGCCTTTTCCATTCGGTGAATATACAATATCAGATGTGCGATTCACTTTATTTAAATCCGATGTCTGCGATAAAAAATTCATATCAATAGCTGGATTCGCAGTCAATGTATAGAGCATCATTCATCCCCCTTTTTTTAAATCTTACCTTCTCTCTTACACTTTCATTGTACGCCAAACTCTCACGAAAATGTTTTCTTTATTTAGCGCTTACAAACTTAAATCTTTCTGATATAACCACGCTTTTTAGATTTTCAATATTTTCAAAAAAATAGCTACCTCTTCGAGATAGCTATTTCTTAATAATCCTTATTTCTCTAATAATTAGAGATTGTGCTTCATATCGCCCCACTAAAGGAGGATAGCTAAGAGCCTAACGGCTACTTACCGCGGGGGCACACCCCACCAAAGGAGAATAGCTAAGAGCCTAGCGGCTACTTACCGCGGGGGCCTGCCCCAACAATTGAGGATTTCTAAGAGCTCTTTTCATTCGCTACTTAGGTTGGGGGCCCCATATTCAATTAAATAATCTATGATGACTCGCGAGATGACTTGGAGTGGTATTCTTGAGGTGACCTCGAATTCTTTAATTGAAATATCGCGATGCTTCTCTCCAACAATCATGATATCTGCTAATGAATTTAGGGTACTATTTTTTTCACAACAACATCCTACTACCTTGACGCCATTTTCTTTAGCATTTTTAACAGCGTCTATAATCGATTCTGTTTCTCCCCTTAATGAAAAAACGATCACTAATTCATTATACTTAATGTTCTTAGCCAGCTTCACCATAATATTTGGGTCATTAATTAAAAAAGCATTATATCCCATTAACTTAATTTTTGCATCAAATTCCTGTGCTACTAATTCACTTAATCCACGCGCAAATAGATAAATACGTTTCGCTCGATCAATGGAATTCACAACTTCTACTATATCTCGTAACGAAATGTTTTCAATCGTTCGGCTAACTTCAATCAACGATTTTTCTAAAATTCGGTTCACGCCTTGATAAGCCATGATTTCTGTATCTTGCTTATTTTGATTTAATAACCGATATCTTAATTCAGTAAATCCATTCATCCCAATTTTTCGAATCGTACGACTCACCGTCGCAGGTGAAGTAAAGGTTAAATCTGCAATATCGACAATGGACATATTCATTAGCTTTGATTCATTGTCATTTAGAAAATCAACAATAATTTTTTCACTTGTCGTCAATTTTTCTTCTACCTCTTTTACTAGTTCAATTAACACCGAAATCGCCCCCTAGTCAAATATATGCTTAACGTTTACAAATTATAAAAGTAGGAATGATATTTAATCGTTCGAACGAATATATTGATAATAACTAGATATGAAACGAGGTGTTTATTATTAATTGGCGAAATGTAAATTCAGTTAAAGAATTGAAAACTCTTGGAAGCTTTAAAGAAGTTAAAGAATGTATTAGATTGGATACTAAACAAAAAATTACTGCCCGTGGTTGGGATGATCTTTTCAAAAAAATAAAAGAAATCACCACACCATCAGAGCAATACTTTATCTCTCCGTCAATCGAATACATTTTCTACTTAGTTGAACTAGATGGCGAAATACGAATGAACAAGCTAAATATTACAAGTAAACTATTTAAAGACAAAAAAGAAGCTAAATCATGGCGAGATAAAATCTCAAAACTGATCCATCCAGACGTATGCCCTCATGCAAAATCTAGTGAGGCTATGATGAAACTCAATGAACTTTATCAACAAATGACAGGAAGGGAGTAATTCATATTAGTAATGATCTGATTCCTTATAAAACAGGAAAGGACTTAAACTATAACGAGCCTGAACTATCAGATAAAGTCACCCCTAAAATGAAAACAGAAATCTCAAATGCTTGGAAAAATAGTGTCCTAATAGATGGAAAAGGATGGATATGGGTTAAAAAGGAAAAGCTACATAGCATTTTAAGAACAACAAAGGATAACATCAACTTTATTGTGATGAAAATGCCTGATGAATACAAACGAACTTATGATGGTAAACTTTACATCAGAGGATTTAAAGTTATGGAGCAAATTATTAAATCTGAAGAAGAAAATGGAACTGGAACTAAGGGAATTAACCTTCAAGCCTCTAAACAATATTACGAACAAATACACATGTGTGATACCGTTAAAATGTTACGGCTTGATTATGATAACCAGCTGAAAAGCGATCGCTCCAAACTTAAGAAAAAACGTCGTAGTACCTATAAAATTACGCACGACGAGCTAACTGGTGAAAAACTAAAAACAAATTATGAATTTTCTCATATTCGTAGTTATTCTATGTTTCGAGAAATTGCCAACAATATTGATAACGGTCTACTCGTTAACAAGGACATCCATCGCCAAATTACTGAGCGGGGAATTAATAACGAAGATCAACTATTAAAATTCTGTGAAGAGCACGGCTACAAAACCGACTGGTATCTTCCCTATAAAAAACTATTTCCATAAAAAAAATGGCGAGGACTTACGTCCACGCCATTTTTTTTATTAACTTTTCAAAAACGTTTGATTTCGCCTTTTTTTACTCAATCTAGCTTCCTCATGCATCCTGGCTATCAAATTCGATAAATCTCTTTGAACAAAAACGTTCAATTGGCTTTCTCTTCATTTGTACGCCAGGATAACCGCATGATTCAGCCTTTTATATTCAATCCAGCTTCCTCAAACAGAAGCCCTATAAAGTTTCTTTCCCCTAGATGACTAAAAAACAGCCATCTGTGAAAGTTCACTTTTACGGGCTTCTAAGCGTTTGATTCAGCCTTTTATATTCAATCTAGCTTCATCAAACAGAAGCTCTATAAAGTTTCTTTCCCTAGATGACTAGAAAACTGTCATCTGTGAAAGTTCACTTTTACGGGCTTCTAAGCGTTTGATTCAGCCTTTTATATTAAAGATGCATAACACGACATTTAATTTCCGCTGTTTTCCCTTTATTCCAGAAATTGTCTCCCAAATAACCACAGGTACGACGAATAACATTCATCTTCGCTTGATCCTTATTATGGCAATTCGGACATTCCCATGATAAGTCATCATTTAACGTAATTTCACCTTCAAAGTGACAAACATGACAGCAGTCAGACTTCGTGTTAAATTCAGCGTATTGAATA
>NZ_JAGAVR010000068.1:0-6373 GCF_017941855.1 Turicibacter sp.
ATTTATATTTTCTTTGTTTATTTGATTACGGAACAGGTCGAAGATATTTTAGGAACGTTACAAAATTTAGAAGAAGCCAAGCATGACTTAGAGCCAGGATTAGCCGAATTATTGGCTTGTGGGTTAATAAAAAAAGAAATCATTAAAAATGAATCAAGCGAAGAAGAATTACACTATATTGTCACAAAAGAAATGAATTAAGAAAGAGATTTCCGGATGGAAATCTCTATTTTTTTTTATAAAATTAAGGAAGGATTTGTCATAAAAATATAGATTTTTGATGTAAAAATGAGATGTCTTTATATGGTATTTTTATATTTTTATATGTGAAAAATAGTTGAAAATACAAATAGAAATTTGAATGAAGAGAGATTGTGCTTGAAAAAACATTAAGGCGAAGCGATAAGCATATTAACCATCTTTTGCTTTTTTACTCAAATAATGATAATTTGACCAATTTGAAAGTGTGGTACAAATTCTATATTTAATGTACAAATTTTACATAGTTGGTTTAATTTGTAAGAACTTCATTGAAAACGCTTATATTTGGTGTTAGGATGAAATTGCATCAAATATAAGGAGGAATGAAAGACATGAAAAAAGCGTTATCTTTTCTAGCCCTGACAGGGTTATCATTAAGCCTTGCTGGTTGTGGGGGACAAACTGCAGGCTCTGAAACAAATACTTCAACAAATTCAGAAGCTCCTTCTACACAACAAGAAAGTACAACATCTGAAAAAATTACGTTGACGATTGGAACGCACCATGTATGTGGAGACAATCCAAAGAGTCCAAAAGTTGGAACAGAGGGATGTATGTCAATTGAAGAAGCTGAGTATAAGTCAGCTATTGTGGATCAAATTGAGGAAGAGTATGGTATCACATTTGAGTTTTATGAGTATCAATCAGAAGATAAAATTGAGGAGATAACAGGTTGGAACTTAGCTGGGACATCAGAAGCGGATATTGTTCGTTTAAATGCTGATGAATATACGAGCTTGGTGAAGAGTGGGAACTTAGCTGATATTACGAACTATGTGGATAAAGTATCTAAAGAAGTAGATGTTTTTGGAAATGATCTTCCATACCGATTAGGCGTTGTTGGATCTAGTAACTATGGAGTTGCACGTGATAATATGATTTATCCAGAGCTATTAGTATTTGATGTAAACATTCTTGAAGATGCAGGAATGGAAGAAATGCCAAATGAACTTTGGCAAAAAGGAGAATGGACATTTGATACGGCTCGTGAATACTTTAAAAAAGTTCAACAATATGCAGATAGTTCAAGCGAATTAACATATGCATTTGGAACAGATTCATTCTATATTTTCAAAGCAGCATTAGCAGCAAATGGTGTTAAGTTAATTGAAAATGGGGAATCGAATGTAAATAGCGAAGCTGTTTATGAAACAATGAGTTATTTAGAAACATTACGTAATGATGGGGTGTTAAACATTTATGCCGTTCCATACGCAGCTGATGATACAAAATTCAAGTATGCGTTAACGGACATGAAAAACTTATTTGGTGCAGCGCAATCTGCATGGGAAAAAGGAACACCTGATCAAGAAGTTGCTGAAAAAGATAAAGGTGGAGTTGCATTTACATTATTAGATGCATGGCGCTCTGACTGCTGTATCCGTAACTCGGATAAAGAGTATGGGGTTGTCCCATTCCCTGAAAATAGTTCAGATGCATTCGTTCCAGCTGGACGTGGAGATATGTATGCTATTCCAATCTCGGTTTCTGAAGATAAGTTAGAGATCATTACGAAAGCAATGGCTTTATTTACGTCTGTCCATACAAAACCGACAGCCGTTCAAGAATGGTCAGAACGAAACTTCCCTACTCAAGATGATGCAGTGGAAATCGTGCAATATCTTCAAGATAAAGGGGAAATCGATCCTTACACAGATTACTCTGGTGGATATGATTGGAGTTACACAAGTTTTGTCAATGAATGGTTTGTTGACCCAACCACTTTAACAACACACTTAGAAACATTAGATGGAATTATAAAATCAAACCTAAGCAAATAAAGGGGGGAAAGGCGCACTTAGGTGTGCCTTTACTTTTAAAAAGACGTTACTCTAATTGGATATGCTGTGAACGGATGTCGTTTAGTGGTTTACGTGGGGGGATTCAATAAAGTCTGATTAGATGAAACAGGTAATAATTCATACTGATTAAAGGTCTTGCCATAGTAATATTTTTAAGATTATAAAGATAGTTTTTAGCTACAGATGAAACGACTTAAATAAAAGAGATTTATTTTAGAATGAAAGCTTCAGTCTTTCTAGATAAATCTCCATTATTTAATATCAGAAGAGGGTTAGGTGAAGTTAATGATTATTTTAGGTTATTTGACAGATGGTACAGATTGGAAAGTTGATGATGTTGATCTTGGAAGTTTAACACATATTAACTACGCATTTGCAACAGTAAAAGATACGAGTGGAGAAGTACATGAAAATTGGAATCGTGCCATTCAAGTAAAAGACCTAAAGGCTAATTTTCCACATTTGAAAGTTTGTGTATCAATTGGGGGATGGGGAGCTTCAAATTTTTCTGAAGCAGCTGAAACACAGGAAAGTCGAGAACTTTTTTCAAAAAGTAGTATCGAAATTATGCAAAAGTATAGCATGGATGGAATTGATATAGATTGGGAATACCCAACGATTCCAGGAGGTGGGATTAGCTGCCACCCAGATGATAAAAAGAACTTTACACTGTTACTAAAGCAGGTAAGACAGGATTTAGATGAATTAAGTAAACGCACGAACCAAGATTATTTATTAACTATTGCAGCGGGGGCAAGTCTGTCATATCTTCGTGCAGTTGAAATGGAAGAATTAAATCAAATTTTAGATTATGTGAATATCATGACGTATGACATGGGAGGATCATTCCATGTAACCGGCCATCATACTAATATTTATCCATCTTGTTTAACTGAGAAATATGGAGAAACGTATTATCCAGGAGGCGCTTATTTTATTGAGCAATTTATCAAGCTAGGTATGAACGTTGAAAAGTTAGTGGCAGGAATTGCATTTTATGGTCGTGGTGGCAGTAAAGTTGAAAATAAAAATAATGGATTAGGGTCAAGAATTAAAGGAGAACATGGGTTATATTTCGATTACCACGACATTGTTAAAAAAATAAATGAAGAAGGATTTAACGAATACTGGGATGATTTAGCAAAAGCGCCTTGGGCTTATAATGGCGACACGTTCATTACGTATGAAAATGAAAAATCCGTTGCAGAAAAAATGAAATATGTGAAGGAAAAAGGATTGTTAGGGGTCATGTTCTGGGAATACCAAACGGATCAGACTAAAACATTATTAAACGTCATTCATGAAAATAAGTAAAAATTATTTAATACTTATCAAGCTGGGGGGAGTTTTGTTTGAAATATACAAAAAACATGTTATTAAAACCTTTTGTTACGATTCCGTTAGCCATCATGTTATTAACATCTAATGTCCCAATTCAAGCAAGTGAGGTTTTGACGAGTCAGACGGAGAGTCAAGTGAGGAATCAAATTCAGATTACGGAGAGTATGTTAGTATCCGCCTCAAAAACAAACTATAAAGAATATTTGAACCAGTATGCTCAGGCAGAATTAGTTTCTTCAAAAGAAATTGTCATTAATTCAACTCATTTAGATGAAGGAAATTCAAATATGAGTGGGCTTGACGTGGTAAATGGATCAGTCATCACAACGGAAAAAGGGTATGTCTCATTCAATTTTGAAGTTGAGAAAGAAGGATTCTATCAAATCGAATTTTCATATTTACCGATTAAAGGTAAAGGGGCGAAAATCGAGCGAAAATTATATATCGATGGTCAATTACCATATGATGAGTTAGCACGTCTTTCTTTTAATCGTCTATTTACGGATGCAAGTGAGATTAAAAATGTAAATGGAAATGATGTAAGACCCGATCAAGTTGAATTGTTTGAAGAATGTACAACGTTTGTATATGATCGAGAACGAATGAGCCCAAATCCTTTGATGGTTTATTTAGATAAAGGGGAGCATGTTCTGACTGTTGAATCAATTAGTGAGCCGATGCAACTTAATCAAATGATCTTCAAACAGGCCGAGGAAATCAAAACCTATGAGGAATATGTGACTGAATTAAATCAAAATGGAATTCATGAGGTTGAATCAGCTTTTATCAAAATTCAAGGTGAAGAAAC
The DNA here is from genome assembly GCF_017941855.1 of Turicibacter sp. NCBI lineage: Bacteria > Bacillati > Bacillota > Erysipelotrichia > Erysipelotrichales > Turicibacteraceae > Turicibacter > Turicibacter sp. The sequence goes on from NZ_JAGAVR010000068.1 coordinate 4,213, forward strand.
ATTTAGAAAAAATTCAGTTTCTTTATATCCACGTATGAATAATTCAAATCCGTTAACTGAACCCAGTCATCCAAGTGAGATTCGCTTAAATGTTATTGGTGGAGATTCATGGCGTTTTGTTGGAGACTTTGTTGAGTGGGAAGTTGAAGTTGAGGAAGAAGGGTTATATCAATTATCCTTTAGAGCTAACCAGAATTTTAAACGTGGGGTTTCTTCAAACCGTGCCTTATATGTAAATGGTGAGATTCCGTTTGAAGAGGCTAAAAGTATTGCCTTTAATTATGATAGTAAATTTCAAATGAAAACAATCGGAGACGATGAACCGATGCTGATTCATCTAAATGCGGGTAAAAATATTATTAAATTAGAAGTTGTATTAGGAGAAATGAGTGATGTCATTAATGAAACGAATATCCTAATCACAAATTTAAATACTATTTATCGCAGTATCTTGTTAGTCACTGGGGCAACTCCTGACACGTATCGAGATTATAAATTACCAGTTGTCATTCCAGATTTATTAGATAATATCTCAACAGAAGTAGAGCGTTTAAAAGGGATTATTAAAAACTTAGAGGAGATTAGTGGGGGGGGGAGTGAGACAACATCATCGCTACATACGTCATTAATCCAACTCGAGAAATTTATCAAATATCCTGATGAAATTCATACAGGATTAGAAGAGTTTAACTCGAATAATGCTGCTTTAGGGACATGGATTCAAACCATGAAGGAACAACCGCTAGAGATTGATTATTTATTAGTCACAGAAGCTAACGCTAAATTACCAAAAGTAAACGGAAATTTCTTTGAAAACATGGTGTATGAATCACAGCGATTTATAAGTTCATTCTTCAATGATTATGATAGCTTCGTAACTGAAACAGGTGAGTATAGTAAAAAAATTGAGGTATGGGTCATTACAGGTCGGGATCAATCAGATATTTTAAGAAGATTAATCGATGATTCATTTACTCCCAATACTGGAATTAGCGTGGATGTGAAATTAGTACCTGAAAGCGTTGTTTTACCTGCGACATTATCAGGAGAAGGTCCAGATGTCGTGATTCAATTAAATGAAAATTTACCAATCAATTATGCTTTAAGAAATGCTTTAGTTGATTTAAGTGAGTTTGAAGATTTTAGTGAAGTGATGACACGTTTTGATGAAAGTGCATTAGTTCCATTTGAATATAGTGGGGGAGTGTACGCGCTACCAGATGAGCAAATTCATCAAATGCTATTTTATCGAGAAGATATTCTAGATGAGCTAGGGCTTGAGGTACCAGAAACTTGGGATGATTTATTTAAGATGTTACCGATTTTAAATCAAAATCATTTAGATTTCTTTATGGATACAACGGTTATTAATTCAGCAAGTTCACAAGCTGTTCCAAATACGACGTATGCAACATTATTATTCCAACAGGGTGGCGAGTTCTATTCAAATAATGGGGAATCAAGTGCCTTAAATTCAACAGAGGCAATGGAATCATTCAAATTCTGGACTGATTTTTATACTAACTATGGATTGCCTGTTACAGCGAACTTCTACAACCGTATGCGAACTGGAGAAATTCCAATTGGGATAGCAAGTTATACGAATTATAACTTACTATCAGTCTTTGCACCTGAAATAAGCGGGAGTTGGAAAATGGCACCATTACCTTCGTATGTCAATGAAGATGGAGAATACAACAATGTTGCCGCTTCTTATGTAAAAGGATCTGTCATTTTTAATCAAAGTGATGATAAAGATAGTGCTTGGGAATTTTTAAAATGGTGGACGAGTAAAGAAACGCAAATTAGTTTCGGAACTGAAATTGAAACAGTCTTAGGTGTTGCAGCGCGTCATGCTTCGGCAACCGAAGAAGCCATCTATGAATTACCATGGCCAAGTCATGATATCGAGCAACTAAAAAAACAACGTGAGAGTTTACAAGGCGTTCCACAAGTTCCTGGTGGATATATGACAGCTCGTGAAGTAGAATATGCATTTAGGGAAGTCATTAACAATGGTTCGAACCCACGTGAAACACTGTATGACTATATTGAAAAAATTGATAGCGAGTTAACGCTAAAACGAAAAGAATTTGGCATAGAGTGATCGATTAGGGGGGAAACAATATGACAAACAAGGCAAAATTATTAAAACAAAAAA
>NZ_JAGAVR010000069.1:0-3789 GCF_017941855.1 Turicibacter sp.
AAGGTCCTGTTTTAAATAAGTGTTGATAATAAAACACAAAAAAGCTCTATTGAAATGCATGCATTCATCACGATAGAGCTTTTATAAAATAAGAAATATTAAGAAGCGAATTGTCCGATACAAACTTCTGTTTTGTAATGAAAAGTTACTGTTCCGTTTTGTTGATATTTATTAAATAAATGAGTCAACTCCTCAACCATTTCAGTATATCTATCATCTGATTTTGAAGGCATATATGAAATGGAAGAAACATTTGAAATAAGTGCTTCCAATGTGGCAGTTTGATAATTATCAAAGTATGCTTTCACAAAATCTTGTCCTAAAAACTTGAGTTTTTCTTCATCTGGATTAAAATATAGATTCCCCGCAGTCATTTTAATTTCATAACGATGGATAATTTCAACATATTCTTTGATGAAAGCACTATCTTCCTCTAATGAGTTCCACACTGTCACGACATAACCATTCTCTTTCAAGATACGCTTAAATTCTATCCGACATTGTTCTTTATCAAACCAATGAAAAGCCTGTGCAACAGTTATCACATCCACACTATTTTCTTCTAAAGTAGTTTTTTCGGCTGACGCGCATACACATTTCAATTTAGTTTGAGAAGCACAATATTTTTTGCATTCATTAAGCATTTCATCATTAGGCTCAATAGCATAAACATGACATCCTAATTCACATAACATATTAGTTAATAATCCTGTTCCTGCACCAATATCTGCAATAGTAGAAGTTTCTTTAACCCCAAGATCTATCAACTTATTTAAAACTTCTACTGGGTAACTTGGTCTTCCATTTGCGTAATCTTTTGCTTTCTTATTAAATGCCTCTTTCATCTCCAATGTCCCCCCTCGACAAACAACTTAATGTCATATTTTATTAAGACAATAAGTTTTTAATATCAATTATACTTATTTTTTATAGGGATAAAATGGTTTAATGTCGCAGAATGCTCATCTCATTATCATTTAATATTTAATGAAAAATCAAATAAAAGCAGGCATTCTGGTTTTAATCGCATTGACCGAACATTCTGTGTAATTAGCCTGTGATAAGACATAAGCTTTTTCTATCTTAGTAGACTCACGTTCTGATTTAAATAATTCAATGAACTTGAACCAATACAAATAGTTTTGTAAGTGCTTGGTTGCCACGCCATTAAAATCACTCATAAATGATTTTAAACGACTATGAAGTGAATTGATATGTTGGATATGGTAAATATCTTTTTTTCTTCTTCCTGACTCAATCTTAACATGATTAAGTTGTAGTTCTTCTGATAGAGTTGCATACCCATGAGCACTATCTGTACATAAAATCGAATTAGCAGAAATATGGCCTTCATAGAATCGTTTAAGAGCAGGATATTGTAATCGTCCCGTACAAATTAATCCCATTTTAAGATTACCTAAACGGTCTAAGGCTGTTCCAACTGCCACTTGGTCACGAGATAATCCACGTTTCTTTTTCTTAGCTTGTTTATTTGTTTGACCACTTGAAGTACGAACACCTTTTTTATAACTTCTAACCTTTGTAAAGTTTCCTTTTCGGTTATATCTAAAGAATGTTTCATCAGCTTCTACTAATCCCTCTAAATCTCCAATACCGATGGCAGTTGCTAAGGCATCTAAAATTTTATGTCGCCAGAAAAAAGAGGTAGCAATGTTTATCTTGCACTCCTCAGCGCATTGACGAATCGTATATCCCGATAACATGCATTTAAGATATTGAAGCCATAACTTTGGTGATTTTTTAGAATGACAAGAAGGAGTAGCAGTTTGGTCACTAAAAGATTTATGACAAGAACGACATAGGTAACGTTGAAGACCTTTTTTAGTGCCATTTTTCACAATATGAGTTCCATGGCAAAAAGGACAAATATATTGTCCATCCGAATAGCGTGTTTCCTTAATTTCTTTCTGTAATCCTTCTAAATGAAAGTTGATATATTTCAACTCAACAAATTGAGCAACTTCTTCGAATTCACATTCAGATAACTTGGGAATTAAAGCTAATACCTTTTCTTTTATCGAATTATTCTTTTTTGCCATGGACTTTACCACCTAAACGAATGTTTGTACATTTATTATACTACACCAAATGACATGAGTTATGCGAAATTTTATCTTTATCAACACTAATTTAAAACAGAGCCTTGTATAAAAACAAATCTTCATTCTTACTTTGTACAATTAATTCAATTAATGGTTCTTCAGAGCAGATGTTCCAAAAACATGGAACATCTGCTTTTAAGAAATTGTGTTTTTCATTTAATGATTTCATAATAAATTCCCCTATTCATTCAAATCTTCTAATGTTGGTTTAATTTCTCGTATAATATGTTTAATAACTGAAATTTGACCATTGCTTGAACGATCATCTTCATGTCCTACCTCAAATTCAATGACTTTACCATACAGAAGATTCTTATCAAATGGCTCCAACGGATCAAACTGCTTCTCATCATCACTAAGTAAGATAGATAAATTTTGGTAATAGAATGAGTTATAGTTAGCATTTGGAAATAACGTCATCTTCAGTTCTTTGCTTTGTCCGAGTTCCTCTAATTCAACAGTCATTTGAATATAACTATTTCCGTTAGATGCTATTTTGGCATCTACCTGTTTAATTACCCCTACATGATATCCCTCAGAAACATGTGGGATTTTTCTTGGGACTCCCCCTACAAATGAGGCAGGACCTTTCGAAGCTGCTTTATACTTTAATGCTTGACTAAAAATATTTGAGTTAATGTTGGCTAATGTATTCATAAAAATCCTCTCCTTACTTAATCCAATTATTTGAGATTTTAGTTTCCACAATGATAGGAACACTTCGCACAAGTGTTTCCATCCCCCTAATCATCTGTTGTTCCAGGAATCGACTAGCTTCGATACAATCTGAATGAGGGACTTCAAGAATAATTTCATCATGGATTGAATTGACCAAACGCCAGTTAGAACGTTTCCCTGCCATGATTAAAGCTAAAGCTTCTTTTAAACCTTCCGCACAAGAAGCTTGTATAGCAAAGTTTAATCGTTGATTATCACTTAATAGATTTAGGCCATTCTCATTAGACCAATATCTTCCGCCTAATGTCTCTATATAAGTACTCGTCTTTAACTTATCCTGATAACTTTTTAATTCTGGATAACGATTGAGATATGCCTCTAAGAATCCTTTCGCATCTTCTTCGGATATCTTGTTCTCTTGAGCCGAATTTATTTTATTGGCTAAACCATAGGGGGTTAATCCATACACGATTCCGAAGTTTATAGCTTTAGCTATTTGCCGCTGCTCGGGTGTAATTAAATTAGAATTAAAAACAATAGACGCTGTATTCGAATGTAAATCAACGCCCTGATTTAAAGCTTCTATCAAATCTGGAATTTTTGCAATCTCGGCTAAAATTCTTAATTCAATCGTAGAATAATCACAAATAATAAACGAAAAGCCATCCGAAGCTTTAAAAAAAGCTTTCATCTCTTTAGGAATTGATTGGATATTTGGTTTTGAAGCAGTCATTCTTGATGTTTTGGTACCGATTGAATCCCAATCAGATCTCACTCTAGAATCTTCACACAAAAAACTCTTGAAATTTTTCCCATAAGAAGTCGTCATCTTTTTTAGTTTTCGATAAGCCAAAATATCCGACAAAAGTGAATACTTCCCCATGTGATTACTCAAGGTCTTTTCATCAGTTTTGCTTAGTGTTATCCCATTCTCATTTAATGCATTTTTCAACTGTACATACGAGTCAATATTGGAACATTTCAACTG